>CAYQRR010000201.1:0-5392 GCA_964419635.1 uncultured Chitinophaga sp.
ATCACTCCACCACGGCCGGGATACAACTCCAGGTTATGGATGATAGAACCCAGTGGCATTTGACCAATTGGCATAGCATTTCCTAATTCAGGCGCTACATTGTTTCCGGAAACTACAGACTGACCCACTTTCAAACCATGCGGAGCAAGAATGTATCTCTTTTCTCCGTCCGGATATTGAATTAGGGCGATAAATGCTGTGCGAATCGGATCGTATTCTATAGAAGCTACTTTTCCGGGAACATTAGCCTTATCGCGCTTAAAGTCGATAATGCGATAGCGTTGCTTGTGTCCGCCTCCGGTGTAGCGCATGGTCATAGCACCATTGCTGTTACGGCCTCCGGATTTTTTGTAAGGAGCCAACAAACTTTTTTCGGGTTTGTCGGTAGTAATTTCATCAAAAGTGAGTAGGCTGGTAAACCTTAAACTCGGGGTGGTCGGGCGATACTTTTTAATTCCCATCGCTATTCATTTTTATCCCTCTTTGTCTTATCAGTGGTTGGGTATCCACTATAGTTAATAAATGGTTTCTGTACTGGATTTACACGCTACCGTAAAAATCAATTGATTCTCCGGCTTTCAGCGTAACGTAAGCTCTTTTAAAAGACGATTTCATTCCGGAGGCTACACCTTTCTTTGTGTAACGAACTTTCTTTTTACCGGGATTTACCGCAGTGTTCACATCTTCTACCTGCACGCTGTAAGTAGATTCAATCGCTTTTCTGATTTGAATTTTGTTAGCATCTTTCTCTACACGAAATGCATACACTTTTTTCTTAGTGTCAGCTACTTCTGCCTTTTTGGTAGATTTTTCGGTAATGATTGGTTTAATCAGAATGTTGCTCATAATTTATGCCCTCCGGTAAATTAGTTTTTCAAAAAGTTTGATTCAATGTATTTCACTGCGGCTTCGCTTAAAACCAGCTTTTTGCAGTTCATGATATCGTAAATATTCAACTGCTTTGCCTCTGTAAACTGAACAGAAGGTATGTTGCGGGCCGAAAGATGTGTGTTTTTATCTGCACCATCCACCACAAATACGCTCTTGGTGCCGGCCAGGTTCAACCCTTTCAATACTGCTGTAAACTCTTTTGTTTTAGGGGCCGCTGTATTAAAATCTTCTACAACGATAATGTTACCGTCTTTCGCTTTATAGGTTAACGCGCTTTTACGAGCCAACTCTTTCACTTTCTTGTTCACTTTCAAATCGTAGGAATGCGGTTTTGGACCGAAAACACGACCACCACCACGAACCAAAGGAGATTTCATATCACCTCTGCGGGCACCGCCTGTTCCTTTTTGGCGGAATGCTTTTTTGGTGGTGCGGGCTATTTCCCATCTTTCTTTCGATTTGTGGGTTCCCTGACGCTGTGCGGCCATGTAGGCTTTCACGGTCAAATAAACTGCGTGATCGTTGGGCTCAATACCAAAAACATCATCGCTCAGATTCAGTTCTCTGCCGGTTTCTTTACCGTCTTTGTTCAATACTTTAACCTTCATAAAAACAATTTTTATCCCCCTTTAGATGTTGATACTTTTTCAAAAGGGGACGCAAAAATAGTTTTTGAAAGCAGAGTTGCAAATGCTCAGCACAAAAAAATACTGTCTTTGGCTTAAACACACAGGCACCGAAGCCTGTTTAGGGCTCAAAATGCTAAGGTAAGCCCATTAAACATCCGATTCTGTGTTCGCAAGTGATATCTGCGCTTTTTTCGGGAAACTGAAACAGATTTTAAAGGCTCAGCGCATTTTCCGACACCAATATGCCATCTTCATCAGCATATAGATATTGGCCCGGTGCAAAAGTGATTCCGGCAAACGAAAGCATAATGTTTTCCTGGCCTTCGTTTCTTTTATTGCTTTTAAGTGGGATAGTATCCAATGCCATTACCCCTAATTCCATATCTGCTATGGCCGCACTATCGCGGATACAGCCATACACCACCACACCACTCCAATTATTTTTGATGGCCAATGCGGCTAACAAATCGCCTAACAGTGCACATCTTTTGCTACCGCCTCCATCCACTACCAGCACTTGGCCGGCACCATCGGTTTCCAATAGCTTACGGACAAAACTGTTATCCTCAAAACATTTAAGCGTAACTATTTTTCCGCTGAAATTTTTTTTGCGACCAAAATGGTGGAGGCCAATGGGTAATGCAACTTGCACCCGATTCGGAAATTGGTCGCTGAGGTCGGTAGTTTTAATTTCAGGTGCCATAGCTTAGTATTTGGAAGCGAATTACACCGTTTTGCGGGAAATTAAAAAGTAGTTCAGCGCAAAAAATGGAAGGTGCGGCTCGTTACAATTTTTATGTTCACATCATAAAATAGAATTATGAGCGAAGAAAGACTTTACAAAACATTTTGGAGTTTTTATCCTTATTACCTCACCGAGCATGCACGCCCTATCAATCGCTACTTTCATTTTTTCGGCACTTCGCTGGTCATTGGATGTTTCGTGGCACTACTCCTTACCGGGCAGGCGTGGTATTTTGCGGCTATGCCAGTGTGTGGCTATGGGTTTGCCTGGTTTGGTCATTTTATTTTAGAAAAAAACAGGCCGGCTACTTTTAAATATCCGCTCTATAGTCTGGGCTCCGATTTTGTAATGTTTTGGCACATCCTCACCGGGCAAATAGACAAAAAAGTGGAAGAGGCGCATCAGATTATAGGAGTTGTAAACAAGTGGAAATGATGCGCATAGCTACACTGGCTGTCTTTACCTTCCTTTTTTCAGTATGTGTGGCTCAAAAGGAAAAAAAGGAAGCATTAGGTAAAGTAAACTCTGCGATTTTTTACAACGATAAAAACTATCGCGAATGGTTTTTGCCGGAGTATAACCAATATGCACTGCAGGAGGTAATAGTAGATGAAATGAGGCCAATGGTCGAAAAAATGCATTTTGTAATCGTAATGGGCACTTGGTGCGAAGACAGCCATTACGAGTTTCCCCGGCTCATAAAGCTGATGGATGCCTTAGGTGTAGGAAGAAAAAACCTCCAGATATTTGCAATAAACAAGACAAAAACCGCCCCTGAAGAGGTCATTACCACCTACCAGGTGAGCAAAGTGCCTGTATTGCTGGTAAAAAAATCGGAAGATAGCCAATGGAAAGTGGTAGCCACCGAAAAGCCACAGATAAGTTGGGAAGTAGACCTGCTAAACGCGCTGAAAAAGGATAAATGATTTCGCTGAAGGCCGTCATAGAAAAGTTTGCCCAACAAGGCGAAAAGACCGGATGGACCTTTGTTACCATCCCAGCGGAGGAAGCACAAAAACTGAAACCGGGATTTAAAAAGTCTTTTCGCGTTAAAGGCAACATCGATCAGTTTGCCATTCGGCAAACAGCATTAATTCCCATTGGCGAAGGCGACTATATATTGCCACTCAATCAAAGTATTCGAAAAGCAATTGGAAAATCGAAAGGACACGAAGTGCTATTGCGATTAGCAGCAGATGACAGTGCTTTTGAAATGAATACCGACCTCGTAGCTTGCCTCGAAGACGATGCATTGGCCCATGCCAATTTCAAAAAACTATCGGGCTCCGAACAAAAATATTTCAGTAAATGGGTAGATAGTGCTAAAACAGATGCTACCAAATCAAAACGAATTGTGCAAACCCTCCAGGCTATGCACCAAGGCTTTAACTACGGGCAAATGATTCGCTCGCTCAAAAAGACTGAGTAGGTTTTACCAGCGAATAACGGCACTGCCCCACATAAATCCGGAACCGAAAGCTGCCATCACAATGAGATCGCCATCTTTAACTCTGCCTTGCTCCCAAGCTTCGCACAACCCAATAGGAATAGAGGCAGCAGTCGTATTTCCGTACTTATGGATGTTGGAGATTACTTTTTCGTCAGGCAGATTCATTTCTTTTTGAATGGCAGCAGTAATGCGGGCGTTAGCCTGGTGCGGAATCAATAAATCAATATCCGTTTCCTTTAGGTTACAAGCATCCAGCCCCTCCCTTATTACCTCCGGAAAATACTTTAATGCATTCATAAAAACCAGTTTCCCGTTCATATAGGGAAGCAATTCTCCTTTCTCAATCATGTCGGGAGAAAAGCGCTGCTTACGTCTGCTACCCGGATGTTCCAGATACAATTCCTCGGCAAAGTGCCCATCGGTGTGCAGCTTCGTTGTCAGTATTCCTTTGTTTGGCTCATCAGTGGCTTCCAACACTACAGCACCGGCACCATCTCCAAAAATGACCGACATATTTCTACCTCGGTCGCTTAACTCAAACACATTGGACTGCACTTCGCTTCCCACTACCAATGCATTTTTATACATGCCCGTTTTAATAAACTGGTCGGCTACGCTGAGCGCATAAATGAAGCCGCTGCACTGTGCCCGAACATCAAATGCAGGAATCTGCCGGAAGGGAAGTTTGCGTTGTAGCAAAGCTCCGGAGCCGGGGAAATTGTAGTCGGCACTGAGGGTTGCAAAAACAATCAGGTCAATATCAGGAGCGGTTTTACCGGCTCGTTCCAGCGCTATTTTAGCGGCCTTGGTAGCCATGCAGGACACTGTATCCACGCCTTCTTTAAAAAATCTGCGCTCCTTGATTCCGGTTCGTTCTATAATCCACTCATCTGTGGTATCCATCAACTTGGAGAGGTCCGCATTGGTCACCACCTGCTCGGGCACATACATGCCCACACCGGTAATTTTACTATTAGGCATAGTTTGAATTTAGGGTTGAGTCAAATACTGCGCAGGGTTGGCGGCAAATGCCTGCTTACATTCTGCGGAGCAAAATCCATAGATCTTGCCATCTACGGTCATCGTGTCAGCTATAGCGCCCTCCTCCAGTTCCATATCGCCACAAGGCAAGCATTTGGTACTTGCCAGCGATGCCTTTAAAATAACAGGTGCTTGAGTAGGTGCCGGGTTGGCAGCATCAGATTTATCGGTGTTGTTATTGCAGGCGAACAGGAATTGTGCTACAACGGCCATCAGGAGAAGTCTTTTCATATCATATTTTTTATTGCTAACGAAAATAGCACGATAGAATTAAGCGCATAGCCCCGCCCCTATCGCGCTCCGGCTATTCCACTTACGACCATAATCAGCAACGGAATCGGAATAGACCCATCCACCCTCCATTCGCGCTCGGTGTGCACATTGCTCCAAGGTTTCAGCACGTTATTCTCCAGTATGTATTGGTTGGCCCAATCGGTATCGTACACCGGTTTCAAAACTCGCCCGTCATACATCCATTCTTCGGCACGGCTATTTCGCCAGAGCGGCTTAAACAACTCACCATCCCATTCATACTGGAGATTAATGTTTTGGAGGTAATAGGGCTTGATGTATTGCCCATCAAAAGTCCAGAAAAACCGAGGATCGTTGCTCCAGCGAAGTCGCAGAATTTCACCA
>CAYQRR010000202.1:0-5379 GCA_964419635.1 uncultured Chitinophaga sp.
ATTCATTTACCCCTTAAACGGGCAACCATTCGATTCATTTATCCTTCTATATTTGAACTTATAATCAAACATTAAAATGAAAAAAATCATTACTCTTTTACTCATCGGGCTAAGTTCTCAATTAGCCATGTCTCAGGCTTGCAGTAATTGCAACCCATCTTTTGTTTCCACCTGCCCACCAGCAGGGGGCTTGTGTAATAAGTTGGATACCGCCTATGCCAACAACCCTTACGACAAGGTGATTAACTTCTTCATGCCAAAGGTGATTAACGACCCAGCATTACTGGCACAATGCGGTGGCTGCAGCAGCATACAATTAAAAAGAATTGACGTAACCGGAGTAAGTGGATTGCCAGGTGGTTCACAAAATCCATCCTACAGCCAGGGAGGAAGTTACAACGTAGCCGGTGGCGATAGCTTGGGTTGCGCACGCTTTTGTGGCACTGCACTTGTGCCGGGCATCTACCCCGTAACAGTTTATCTTTTGGCAGATGTGACTGCTATTGGTACTCAAATTGGCAATGTGGATCAAAATGATGTCCCCCAGTCTTATATAGATACATTTGTTGTGCTTCCTGATACAGTGTTGGGAGTATCATCATTTACCTATGGTAACAATGGTTTTTCTGCCTGTAATTCCATTACATTGGATTTGAAGGCTAACAAGCAGGCGCCACAACCCAACTTAACCAGATGGTTTTGGGACCTTGGCAACGGCACAACCTCGGAAGTTAAAGAACCAGGACTAATAACCTATACCAATACTTCGCTTATTAAACCGGATACTTTCCCGGTTTCTTTGACCACTATCTTCTATAACTATAGAGTAAAAAGTGTGTGTTTGCAACTTAACGCTAACTGGTATCCCGACATCAATGAGGCTACTAGTGCTCAAGATCCGGAGCCATATTTAAGAGTAATCAATACCGGTTTCCAGAGCCATAATTGTAGCAATACAGCCCCCAGCACCAAATCACCTTGTTACAATAACATTAATCAGGTTATCAATGAAGGAACCTTTACCGTAGATATGGAAGTATGGGATGATGACAACTGCGGACTACTACCGATTTTTGCATCGAACGATGATAAAATTGATAACTACTCTGTAAACATGCAGTTAGGCACACAAGCATTGTTTCCTCAGTTAAATAATAGTACCGGAACCGTTATAATCGATACTGTGGCCGCTACAATACTTCGCGACACTCTGTGGGTGGTGGTAAACCCAACTCCGGAAATGCCGGAGATATTTGCTGTGAGTGATACATTTTGCTCTGCAGATTCGCTTCGAATTTCTATATCGCAAACCTACAATGGTTATTCTTTTGAATGGTACCGTGATACTATTTTCTTAACCAACATTACCGACTCAGCATTTTATACCAAAGACGCTGGCTTGTATCGTGTAAAGGTGACCAATATTGCGACCGGTTGCTCCAACGAAAGCGCTACAAAGAAAATTGTAAAAATGAACAGCCCTTCGCCAAGTGCTAATGTGATATACAACGGAACGCAATTATTCGTAACACCTTACGATACTTCTTTTGCCGTGGACTGGTATTTTAATGGGAACTTAGTAGCCGGACAAAACGGTAAGTTTCTCCCATATTTAGGCAACGGTGTTTACAATGCCGAAATCTACAACAAGCGCTACCCTGCTTGCAGAACTATTATGGAGGCCGATACAGTGGTATCGGGAATTGAAGATTTAAGCTCAGTGTATAACTTAAATGTTTTCCCCAATCCTAATAATGGCTCGTTCACAATTCAATTCAGCAGTGAAGAGTCTTCTGAATTGTGGGTAGAAGTACAGAACATGATGGGCGAACTTGTTTACAGCAAGAAAATAGATGTAAGTTCCGGTGCATACAACGAAAGTGTATCCTTAGCAGATGTTGCTAAAGGCGTATATTTGGTTAGCCTCAAAAATGACAAAGGAAGCATTAACAAAAAGGTCATCATACAGTAATTGCAAGTAAACCACCTGTAAAACGGCCCACTTTGGTGGGCCGTTTTGTTTTTCATTCCCTGTAATTCTTTGGAGCATATTTCTTACTATTGCCTCCCTTTACTTCAATAAAAGACAATTAAAAATGAAAAGAGAAGACATCGAAAAATTGCTGGGCCAAGAGAAGGCAGCCTATTTGCTGGATCATCAATCTAAAACGATTGATAAGAGCGCGCTACATTTGCCCAACAAAAAATTCATCGATAAAATTTGGATTGACAGCAATAGAAACCTTCCAACTTTAAATAACCTGAGCCGCATAGCCGATAGCGGTCGATTGGGAGGCACAGGTTACATCTCTATTTTACCGGTAGATCAAGGTATTGAGCACAGTGCAGGAGCTTCATTTGCACCCAATGCAGCGATGTTTGACCCTGAAAACATTGTGAAACTGGCTATTGAAGGTGGCTGTAGTGCTGTTGCTTCCACTTACGGGGTTTTGGGAATTGTTGCCAGAAAGTATGCGCACAAAATTCCATTTGTGGTTAAAATCAATCATAATGAATTCATTAGCTATCCCAATAGCTTTGATCAGATTATGTTCGGCACCATCAGAGATGCTTGGAATATGGGTGCAGCGGCCATTGGTGCCACTATTTATTTTGGAAGTGAGGAAAGCAAGCGGCAGATTGTGGAAGTAGCTAAAGCATTTGAATATGCACACGAATTAGGAATGGCTACCATACTATGGTGCTATACGCGGAATTCTGCATTTAAAAAAGAGGGTATTGATTACCATGTTTCGGCTGATTTAACCGGCCAGGCAAATCACCTCGGAGTAACCATACAAGCCGATATTATTAAGCAAAAGTTGCCGGAAAACAATGGAGGATACAACGCTCTGAATTTTGGTAAAACGCATAAAAAAGTTTACAGTGAATTGACCAGTGAACATCCAATTGATTTGACCAGATACCAAGTTGCTAACTGTTACATGGGACGCGTGGGACTCATCAACAGTGGTGGTGCCAGTAGTGGAGCTACCGATTTAGCAGAGGCGGTAAGCACGGCTATCATAAATAAACGTGCCGGTGGAATGGGCCTCATTTCAGGAAGAAAGGCTTTTCAACGCCCACTTAAAGAAGGGGTAACTCTTTTAAATGCTATTCAGGATGTATACCTGAGTAAAGATGTAACAATTGCTTAGTAAATATCCAGCAAGGTGATTGACGAAAAAATTCCCTGGTGGAAACGATTCAGAAAAGGTGTTCAAACCTCTACCGAGGAGAAAAAGGAAACCCCCGAGGGGGTATGGCATAAATGCGAGCACTGCAAAGCAACCCTGCTGGCTTCAAAGCTCAAGGAGAATTTGCTCGTATGCCCTGAGTGCAATTACCACGAAAAGATTGATGCCGAGGATTATTTCAACATTCTTTATGGTGCAGGAAATTATCAGGAACATTATGCCAACCTGATACCTATTGATACCCTACAATTTACCGATTCCAAGCCTTATGATGAAAGAATTGAGGCTGCTGTAGATACCACAGGTCTTAATGAAGCCATGCGAGTAGCAACCGGAAATTGTGGCACACAACCACTACTAACTGCTGCCATGGATTTTAGATTTATTGGAGGCAGTATGGGTAGTGTAATGGGCCAAAAAATTGCCCTGAGCATCGACTATTGCCTCGAAAACAAATTACCACTTTTAATTATTTCCAAAAGTGGTGGGGCGAGGATGCAGGAAAGTGCCTACTCGCTGATGCAGATGGCAAAAACAGCAGCTAAACTTAATCAACTGGCTGAGGCTAAACTACCTTACGTCAGTTTACTCACCAACCCGACTACAGGGGGAGTAACGGCTTCTTTTGCTATGCTGGGTGATTTAAACATTGCAGAGCCCGGTGCACTTATCGGCTTTGCAGGTCCACGCGTGATTGAGGAAACCATTAAGCGAAAACTACCGGACGGTTTCCAAACTTCTGAATTTCAACTTGAAAATGGATTTCTCGAGTTTATAGTAAACCGAAAGGACCTACAGTACAAAATGGAGCAGGTTTTAGGTTTACTTAGGACATAAGTCTATTTTGAAAATTCGGCAATTTTAGCGCTGATTGTTTCTTCGTCTGTCAAGCCCAAATTGCGCCATACTTCTTTCCCTTCTTTGTAAAGGATAAGCAAAGGGATGCTCTTAACATTCATTGCACTCGACACCATATTATTCGTATCCACGTCAACATCAAATAGTTCCACTTTAGCGCTATTCTTTTTTACAACTTTAGCCACTATTGGTTTTAGCATTTTGCAGGGGCCGCACCATACAGCATTAAAATCTACCAATACCAACTTAGTAGAAGATTTAATGCGTGATAAATATTGATCAAAGGTAAGTCCTGAAAGTCCTTTCACTACATCTCCGGAGCCACTCACCACCGTTTTATTTGCATCAATCCAAGAGTTAATTCCAAACTCCAGATTGTATACTTGCTTAAATCCGTTGGAGATAGCCCAATCGGAAGCTCTTTTACTGCGCCCACCGGATAGACAATAAATATAAAGTGGTTTTTCTTTGTCCAACTTACTCATGCTCGATTGAAATTCAGAAGCGTTAATATTGTAATTGGCAGCACCGGCTATGTGCTTTTCCTTAAACTCTTCCGGAGTTCGTACATCCACTAATTGCACTCCGGGGCCTACAATTGACTTCTCGAATTGCTGAGGATCTAGGTTTTTAAAAGTGGCTGATTGACTGTTACAACCAAGAATAAAAAAGATGGCAAAAAGAATGGAACTGAATTTTTTAAGCATAAAATTGTATTAATGTATATGGATAATGGGGCAAAGTTGCAATTAATTATCGGGAGCATACAGTTTTAACCTCACAAAAAATGTTGTGCCTTCATCCGGCTTTGAGTCAAACCAAATGCTTCCTCCGGCACCGTCTACTATTTGCTTGGTAATTGCCAATCCTAATCCGGTGCCGGAAGATTTTGTGGTAAAATTTGGTACGAAAACTCTATCGGCATTTTCAGGCAATATCCCGATTCCATTATCACTTACAGTTACCAAAATCCAACCCTCCCCTTCTGTCATTTTTACTTGTACAAATCCCTTTTTATTTTCCGGAATGCTTTGAATTCCATTCTTTATCAGATTATTAAAAACGCTGATCCATTGATTTCTATCGGCAAATACAAATGCAGAAGATAAAGTGCAATCCAAATTAACGGTTACCTCATTTTCTCCGTTGAATAAGTCTACAATACCTTTAATCAAACTCTTTAAGTCAATAATCTCATTCTCCGCCTTGGGCATTTTTGCGAACGAAGCAAAAGCAGTAGCTATGGACGACAAATTTTCAATTTGCTCTTCGAGGGTTTTGGCCACTTTTTTTGCCAACTCCTCGATATTTGGTTTCCCTTCAT
>CAYQRR010000203.1:0-5372 GCA_964419635.1 uncultured Chitinophaga sp.
TAGAACTGTTGGAAAACATTGTGTTCCTATTAGCATACGAAGTTTTCCTGTTGCCCTACAATGTTTTCCTATTGGCATACGAAGTTTTCCTATTGCCCTACAATGTTTTCCTATAGACATACGAAGTTTTCCTATTGGAATTTGTTGTAGAACTGTAGGAAAACATTGTGTTCCTATTGGCATACGAAGTTTTCCTGTTGCCCTACAATGTTTTCCTATTGGCATACGAAGTTTTCCTATTGGAATTTGCCGTAAAACTGCTGGAAAACATTGTGCAACTATTGACATACGAAGTTTTACAATGAGTGTATGTTCAATAAACTGTGTCAATTTTATAATACAAAAAATGCACCGCTCCACCACTCGCGGCCTGCTTCCACTACCCCTTTTTAACAATTTATCGTACCAGTACGGTGCAAATACCGTACTGGTACGGTGTGCGGATTAGAATATGAGGTGTAGGTTTGTGGCGGGGAAGAAAGGTGATGGGTAGGACACCCACCAAGAAGAAAAGAGTGTTGGTGATAACACCAACACCGGCTGCAAAAACACATAAGCCTGACTTAAGTCAGGCTTATGAAAAAAAAGAATTGTATGAATTATTTCAGTTCCACCTCTTTGCTTTGCAGCACTTGTTTGCTATTGGCAAACTCGTGCACGTAGGCAATCACATACATATCCTCGGGTTTCCAGCCGGCATCCACGCTCTTTTTAAATACCTTGCGGATCACCCGGCCAGGCTCTATGGTAGCGGTGAGCAAATCACCTGTTTTAGAAGTTACAAAAGCGCGGGTAATGTCTTTGTGCACGTAAAAAGTATCTATAGTGGCTCCATCTAATTGGGGGGTTACCAGATTGCTTTCGGTGAGTACCACGGTGAGTTTATGTTGTTCGCTGCTGGCTTGTGTGTAGTGCAGTTCGGTCACAATAGTGACCTCGCGCAGCACCGAATCGTAGGTGCTTTCGAGCACGATATTCACCGGCACGGCCAGGCTGAGCTCGTCATTCACCTTCGCATTCCATTTACTTTTATCGAGCAGTATTTTGGTTTCTCCGGCAAACAGCTTCCGGTTAATGCCTGCAGCAGGTTCCAGTCCTATCTGCCCCAGGTAATCAAACAGGTCCTGCGCATCCTGTGAGCGGAAATCGAGCGGGCTGAAAGGATATGGAGCCCCCAGCGAGTTAATGGGATGCAGGCTCAGCGAGTTGATGCGTCCCGGGTTGGCGGCTTTAATGTTGGCAATAATTACATGTCCCTGCGGGCAGTTGGGGCAGCGCACGCCCGTAAACTCCTCTATCAACACATTATGTATTTCGGGCGTTTGTACGGGCGACTCCACATAGGTGGTGTCCTCAATGGCGTTTTCGTTGTTCTTTAGGTTAATGTCGGGTCCCACCTCGCGGCAAGAAGAGAGAGCGAGCGATAGGATAACCGTGATGGCAAACAGATTTTTCATAACGTGTAATTTCTAAAAAGTTGAGTTGATTCCGATTTTAACCCCGCTGAATGCCGGCTCCAGGCGACACACCCCACCGGTGCACACAATGCCCTCCACCTGTTTCACATAGCTGATGGAAAAACGGTTAGCGCCAATAGTATAGCCTGCAAATACGGAGTAGTAATGATTCTTGTAAGGGTTCGTATCCGGATTGGGGTCAAAGTTCCACATATCTGAAACAGCAATGGAGAAATGGGGCGCAAAATTGTATTCGAGCAAACCATAAATCCATTGTCCGAACACTTTTTCTACGTGCTGATATTGGAGTTCCATCCGGATAGAATGTTTTTTATTGATTTTGTATTTAAACTCGGCAAAAGGCGTATACACATCCACTTCGTGGTCTCCTTCTTTGCGATACAGAAATTTGTTGTAGCGCACATACTGAAACCCCACTTCCACTTCCATATTTTTAGTAGGCTTAAAGATAGCATCCACATAAGCCTCTCCAAAAAAGGCGGTGTCGCTGGGGTTATACTTTTTCAAAATAAAATCGCGGATGTAACTTCCCTGCAACGTAAAAGTCATTTTCTTATTGGGCGAAAAGGTCGCCTCTACCCCAAAGGCCAATTCTCTGTTTTCTTGGGAGGGCGCAAAATACTGCGAGGGCAGGCGCAACGAATTTTGACGGCCCACCGGGGGCAAAAACGATATAATGCCATCAAACAGGGCTTCGGTGGGATTGGGAGAACTGTGCAGATAAAAGTTTTCGGTTCGTTTGAACTGGAGCGTAAGTCCAAATCCCTTTTGGGAGTAATTCAGCGTGCTGAATACACAATTACCGGCCGAGTTAATCAGCGTGTCTTTGGCATCGCGTATCTGATCTTTTTTGATGGCTTCGCTGGTTTTGTAAGCCCCTTCCACATACCAGGTTACATTGCCCACCGTCAAGGTATTGTAAAGGGTAGCAGCATAGGTATTGAACTTAGGAACAAAGCGACCCAAGGTGTCGTAGCTTTCGATGGTGGCCACCACGGATTCCATGCTTTCTTTGTCCATACTTCGGTTCAGGAAACCCACCCCCGGCACCAGGGTTACTTTATCTTTTATGGAGAAATTGCCTTCCACATTAGCGCCCACTACAATGGGTTTGCGCACACTGAATTTTAGTTTTTGCACTCCGGCAAATGCTTTCACTTTTACCATGTCTTTTACGTTGTATTCCACCCGTGCACCCAGTAGTGCATTATCGATACCCAAAGCACGCTCTTCGTAGGTTCTGAAAATAATGCCGGTACCTATCTGGTCGTATATGTAACCACCCGTAATGGTTAAGTCTTTCACTTTCTTTTTTACAAAAAAATTACCCAGGCCCACTGCAGTGTAAGGGGTGGTGGGCACGCGGAGTATCGAGTTGTAAAACAAATCCAGACGCACTCCCAGGTCCAACCCAAACTTATCGTTGTTGTAATTAAGGTTAAACCAGGCATCGGTGCCCACCTTCAGGTTGTCGTAGTGCGGCAAATTGGCGGCACCAATTTTTTCGTCACGGATAAAAAAATTGGTATTGGATTGGAAAGAGCCGGTAAAGTATCCCCACTGCGCGTTGACGTCCGGTAAATACAAGGCAATGAGGATGAAAAGGAGGTAGAATTTCTTCATTAACTATAATTATGATATAGCGTAAAAGTATTCGAATTGAGAGTGGAACAAAATTTTTTTTCGGTCGGCAATTATCATCATCGTTTTTTTACATTCGGACTTCTATTTACCATTTTGGCACATACCTTGCTTTATCCATCTTTAAAAAAACAAACTATGAAAAGAATCTTTGTCGGTGTTGTATCTGCTCTTCTGTTTTCGGTGTCACAGGCGCAGGAATCAAAAACACTTCAAGAAAAAATATTGGGAGAAAAGACACTTCCGGCTGTGGTGCTATCCGACATGGATGGCAAAAAAGTGAATGTGGCTGATTTGAGCAAGGACGGTAAAATTACGGTGCTCAGTTTTTGGGCTACCTGGTGTGTTCCCTGTAAAAAAGAACTCAGTAACCTGGCCGAGTTATATGAAGAATGGCAGAAGAAATACAATGTGCAGATTGTAGCTATTTCTATTGACGACAGCCGCAGCACTACCAAAGTAAAACCATACATTAGTGGCCAGGGTTGGGATTATCAGGTTCTGTTAGATGTAAATCAGGATTTGAAACGCGACCTGGCCATTCAAAACGTGCCGTTTACGGTGTTGGTGAATAGTAATGGTAAGATTGTATACACCCATTCCGGATATGTGGATGGTGACGAGTATGTGCTGGAAGAAGAAATTCAGAAGCTGAAAAAGTAATAGTTCAACGGTCACCAACAAAAAGGCCCCGAAATTTCGGGGCCTTTTTGTTGGCGGGTAACCACATCCATTTTACTCTGATTTAGTAACAGAAGAGCCGGCAATGATTTTTCCGGCAGCGTCTACTGCTTTTACTAAATAAGTGCCTGCGATAGCTTGTGACATAGAAATTTCAAACGCTCCCGGGTTTACGGTCTTAACCTCTGCCGGAACCAAAGCCCCCTTTAAATCATACACGTTAATCGTTACAGGGCCGGCATTCTCTAAACCGGTCACAGTAAACGAAGATTGAAACGGGCTCGGATATACTTTAAGGGCAGTATGGCTAACAGTTGCAATACTGTTCGGGCAGTTGGCGGTCAAATCTGTGGAGTAATGCAAAACAACAGCGGTGTTGGCACTGTCACCGGTTACATAAATCACTACGTCCGACCATCCGCTGCCGCCAATGCAATAGGGCGCAAACTGCATCTTCATATCCATCGAATCGCCCGGGCTTACGGCCAAAGATTCGTACGGGCCAGCATTAATCAGGAGGTCGTAGCAGTTATTGTTATCGCAGATAGCTACTCCCCATCCGCTCGGTGCCTGGTAGTTTTTCAGTTCCCAGGTGTAGGTCACATTATTATTTCCGGTGTTAATGACATGTATATGTATGTCTGCTGTGGCAAATTCATCGGTTTGTGTTATGTTTTCGTGCAGCGAATCGTTGGGAGTGGTAACCACCAACTGTGCTTGTGTTAAAAATGAACCGGCCATCAGGAACAGGACGAAGATGCTTTTCTTCATGAAATCAGATTTTTGTTTGAGGTAAAGATTATCAACGGCTAATTTACATATGTAGCGGTGTTCAGCAAATTTTTCCCCGCGGCTATATTTTCAAGAAAATAATACATTAGCATTGGCTTCAATCTTTTTTATTTAATAATCAATCTTTATTTGTCATGAAAAAATTTACGATGACGTCCTTGATGGTAACTGCGTATACTATCGGGATTTTTGCGCAAGCAACAATCTATACGCAGAACTTTTCTTCTGCCTCTCTGCCCTCCGGGTGGCAAAATGTGGATGAAAGCGGCACAGGAGCAGGAACCTGGACCAGAAAAACTTCTGCCCACGGATTTGCTTCTACTTCAGCAGCAAACGGTTTCTATATTTTCGATTCAGATTTGTTGGGGAACGACAGCAAACCGGAAAATGCCAGTTTAATTACTGCCGCCATCAATTGCGCTGCCAATGCGCACGTAGCGCTTCAGTTCGAGCATTATTTTCAGCAGTTTCAAAGTAGCTCAGGAACAGTATTTGTGAGCACCGACAATTCCAACTGGACACAGATTTACCAAGCCAACAGCACCACTCCAAATCCGGAGACTGTTACGCTGAATCTTACTCCTTATGCCGCTAATCAGGCTACCGTTTACCTGAAGTTTAACTACTCCGGTAACTATGATTATTGGTGGGCAGTAGATGACATTAAATTGTTTGAGCCCGCAGCATTGGATATTGCTGTATCAGCTTTAAATGTTCCCAAATATGCTTCTTTGAGTAATGAGTTTGTAAGCGGTGTAATTACCAACAAAGGATATAACA
>CAYQRR010000204.1:0-5367 GCA_964419635.1 uncultured Chitinophaga sp.
TTTATAGTGGGGCGATGTAAATACTCCCACTTTATAACCGTGCGCTTGTAAAACAGCAGCCAAAATATGTGTCACTGAACCTTTGCCGTTAGTGCCGGCAATGTGAATAGATTTAAATGCTTCTTGTGGATTTCCTAAAAGCCTACAAAGTGCGGTAATATTTCCCAAATCGGCACGATAGGCTGCGGGGCCAATACGCTGAAACATGGGCAATTGCCCGAGTAGATAATCTAATGCTTGTGAATAAGTAAACGACATAAGCGAAATGCAGAATTACTTCACTTCATTAATATAGGTAATAGTTCCTTCTTGAATTTCGTCAGCGGTAGGGTCAGGATTAAAACGAGCTGTTCGAGCTGCCTGAAGAGCATTGTTCTTATTACAATCATCAAAAACAGTCGATTCAAACCGCTTAAACGTTGTCTCAATCACTTTTCCAGTTCTATCCACTTTTATCCCAATTACTACTTTACCCTTTCCCGGGCAGGCACTTGGGGCAGGAATAGTTACTTTTTTTCGATTTTTCAAACTAAAGCCTCCTTTCAAATCTCCTTTTCCGGTACCTTCTCCACTCCCATCTCCACCACCCAGGTAGCTTTTAGAGTTTGGATCTCCGTCCGGACTACCCTGATCACCCTTTCCTCCACCCATACCATCGCCACTACTTTTATTGGGCGTTCCTTTGGCCCCTTTTGTCGGAAACAATGCATCCGGGTCTGCCTTTTGGACTGGGTCTGATGCTGTATTTGCTTTGCTGTTATTATTTGCCGTAAGGTTACTATTGGTCTTGGCAGTAGTATTGACAATGTTAGTAGACTTTGGCTTTGGTTTATCATTTGCCTTTGGAACTACAACCTCCGTCTCTTCATCCTCTTGCGTTAAGGTTTCGTCATCTTGCGAGTTGGGCGCAGTGGTTGCACCGGATGGGGGAGTTTCTGATATAGGGCCCTGATTTTCTGAAAACGCCTGCTCGTTTCCGGTTCCTGATTCATCAAAACCAAAGTTAATCTCTACGCCACCCGAAGATAATTCTGGGAAAGGTGGGTTGGGAATAGTGAGTTTTATCAGATAAAATGCAAGTAAGAGCAATGTTGCAAATAAGAGGGTTGCCAAAAGGGATTTAAATCTCTTTTGGTTGGCAAAGCTTCTCTCCTCTTGTTCAAATGCTGAGCTAAACATAATTTTCTGTTTTTTCAGATGCCATCCATTGATGGTATTCATAAAATTTATGGCTTTTTATCTGTAGCCATCACCATTTTCAACTTTAGTTTTGGCCCTAAGCCCATTACATCCACTACTTGTTGCAGGGTTAGGCGACCATCAGCTTTAAAAATCACGGTTGCTTCTTTAGAGGTATCTGCAGTAGCGATAGCGCTTAGTTTCTGCTCCAAATCTTCTTTTGCTATCGGTTCATTATTTAAATAATAGTTAAGCGATGAGTCTACAGCTAACACTATATTCTGTTTACCCATGTTTTTGCCGGATTGTGCTTTAGGCAAATTAATCTTGATGCCCGATGAAACCACCATGGTGCTCACCAAAAGAAAGAATAACATCAGGAAAAACATAATGTCGTTCATGGAGTGCGTACTTACCTCCGATGTCATTCTGGATTTTCGTCTCAGTTTCATAATTCTACTTTTTGTTTAAAGTGATAAAACTGATTATTTACCAGGCTCCTGTATCAAGTCAATAAATTCTACTGTGGTGCTTTCTAGTTGGAAAGTGACACGGTCAATCATAGTATTCAATAAATGAAAGCCAATGTGAGCGATAATACCTACCATAAGCCCGGCAGCACTCGTCACCATTTTCTCATATAATCCATCAGAAATCTGCTGTATACCAAAGTCAGCTGAAATTGAAATTTTATAGAAGATATTGATTACGCCACTAATGGTTCCAATAAAACCTAACATTGGTGCGATGCCCGCGATAATTCCCAGGTAAGAAAGGTTCTTTTCTAACTTATAAATCTCCAATTTTCCGGTATTTTCCACCGCACTTTCGATCTCTTTCACCGGCTTACCCAAACGCTTAATCCCTTTTTCCAACAGCCGAGCGATTGGGGTATTACTGCTGCGACACATACTTAACGCTGCATCAATTTTACCATCCAGCAACATAGTTTTTATGTTGGTCATAAAACCGGTGTCAACCTTGCCGGCCTTGCTGATGGTGATAAACCGCTCTACAATGAGATAAACCGACACCAAAGCCAGAAAACCAATGGGGAACATTACCCATCCACCGCGCGTAACCAGTTCAAGCAAGCTAATAGATTGTTCAACAGGTGCAGTGGTGGAAGCATTTTCTGCTACGATTTGTAATAATCTCATAATTCTATTTTTTATTAAACGATAAATTGATGGTTTTTAGTATGGCAAATTTGACGCATAGCACGTCTTGTCCCACACAACTATTAAACGCTGCATTGTGGATTGTAGTAATAGAAAGATTAGAAAAGTAAACTCTGCCTTGAATTAATCGCAGATTTGTCCAAAACTGCCTTTAAACCTCAGTCCGGTCATTAGTGGGCTGCAAGCAAGCGTATCCAAGCCATCATTCGACAGCAATACGCTGTCAATTGTTTTGTAGTATCGGCTCGAGAAAATACCGTAGGCATTCGCCAGATTAGTGTATGGAGGAAGTGCCTCATTGGAAGCTAAGCCGGAACCTTGTGCAATTTGTGAGTTAATGTAATTGGCCATCTCCACTCCACCGGCATAAATGGTAAACTTCATACCCTTGCTCACATTAAAAGTGCGATATCTGTCGGAACGCACCTCAAGTGCATTTCTTAAATTATTGAGAACAATGGCTCCATTAAACTCATCGATAATATTGTTCCCACCTTGTATATCGTCTACGAACTTTGATTTGTAGAAATAGAATTCAACAAATGAATCCTTTAAAAGTGCGTCACTAGCCGCATCATACTCCAAGTAGGGGAATGTTATTTTTAGATCATACACCGCTGCATTTTGTGCACTATAGAAAATGATATTAGAAGGACTAACAGTACGAAGCGATAACTTTTGGGCACTAAATGGTACTACGGTTGTAAAATCTCGTACAAGATCCAATTCGGCTGTAATCAACTTTCCGCTTGCAATATTGGTAATTTCAATTCTGTATCGCTTACTCTCATCCAAATTGCCGTTGAAACGGTATAGAGTATTCGGATTTGTGGCAAAAAAGCCCAAATCCTTAGGTAAAGAAATATTGTTGCCATCTACTTTGGTGAGATTAAACACCGGACCATTCGGAAGTGTTTTTACCTGTACTTTCAAACTATCAGTATAGTAGATGGAATCACCTACTGCGGCACCTGCATATGCATCACCTTCTATTTGATAGCCCTTTTGAATTCGGACATAGTGAGTTGTTTCCTTTACATTAAGTAATGCATAAACTACTGTAATTTCCTTGTAGGGCGAAGTGATGTCAAAATCCTGTTTACAACCGGAGGCCAGTGTCAGGATAAAAAAGAAGAGTATTAATCTGGAAAAATTCATACGCAGCAAACCTATACGAAAATCCGAATCGGTAAAGCACATTTGCCGAAACCGAAAAAAACCTTTGGTTTGCCAATTCAAATCCTAAAAAAAGAACAACATGGCAGAAAAAATCACTATCAGCAGAGGTAAATTGAAAGTTCCGGATCAACCCATCATTCCATTTATTGAAGGAGACGGCACAGGACCAGATATTTGGAAAGCAAGCGTACGAGTAATCGATGCCGCGGTAGAGAAAGCCTATAAAGGGAAAAAGAAAATTGAGTGGAAGGAAGTGTTGGCCGGTGAAAAAGCGTTTAATAAAACAGGCAATTGGTTGCCGGACGAAACTCTGGATGCGTTCCGCGAATATTTGGTAGGAATCAAAGGGCCATTAACCACTCCTGTGGGCGGTGGTATTCGATCTTTGAATGTGGCACTTCGTCAGATTCTCGACCTATACGTTTGTCTGCGTCCTGTGCGTTATTATGCGGGAACACCATCTCCCGTAAAACATCCCGAAAAAGTAGACATGGTCATTTTCCGCGAAAACACGGAAGATATATATGCCGGAATCGAATTTGCCGCAGGAACCGAAGAGTCTGCTTTGGTGCTCAAATTTTTGAAATCAAAATTTGAAAAGAATTTCTCCAAAATCCGCTTTAACGATAAAAAAAGAGGTAAAGAGTATATCAAAGCCGCCAAACTACAGGATGAAAATCCGGAGGCAATGGTGGGTATTGGAATTAAGCCGGTTTCAAAATTGGGTTCGCAGCGCTTAATTCGTTCCGCTATTGAATATGCCATCAAGTTTAACCAAAAGAGCGTTACGCTGGTGCATAAGGGTAATATCATGAAATTTACCGAAGGTGCATTCCGCGATTGGGGTTATGCTTTGGCTGAGAAAGAGTTCGGAGCCCAAACATACACTTGGAACACTTGGGAAAAAACGAAGAAAGAAAAGGGAGAAGCCGCAGCAAATGAAGAAATGAAGGCAGCACAAGCCGCAGGTAAAATTATTATTAAAGACTCTATAGCAGATATTACGCTACAGCAAGTGCTCACACGTCCCGAAGATTTTGATGTTATTGCTACACTCAATCTCAACGGAGATTATCTGAGCGATGCACTGGCCGCACAAGTGGGGGGCATCGGTATTGCTCCGGGGGCCAATATCAATTATGTAACAGGACATGCCATTTTTGAGGCGACACACGGCACCGCACCTAAATACGCCAACCTGGATAAAGTAAACCCGGGTTCTGTTATTCTATCTGCAGCTATGATGCTGGAATACCTTGGTTGGGATAAAGCAGCCCAATTAATTCATCAAGGCTTGGGAGATGCTATTGCTGCTAAGCGTGTCACTTACGATTTTGCCCGATTAATGGAGGGCGCTACAGAAATAAAATGCAGCGAATTTGCTGATGAAATTATCAGCAAATTCTAGTCGATAGCAATTGTTACTAAAAAGCCGCTTTGGAAACCGAAGCGGCTTTTTTTATGTAATCAAATTTGCTTAAAAAACATTAATAGCGTTGTGGCGTTATAGTTGATAGAATACATTAGCAACACTAAAACTTGTAATCATGAACAACATCACCTTCTCCTTTATCAGAGCTTTTCTATTCATCGGTGCTATTGCGTTTGGGATTCAAGCTACCGTGATGCCCAAAGCCAAGGTTGTAAACATTAAAACTTCTGCAGTATGCGAGTCGTGTAAAAAACGGATTGAAAAAGGGTTATCGCAACAAGATGGAGTGATGGAGGCAATTTTGAATCTCAACAGTAAGCAGGTTAAAATCAAATTTGATCCGGACAAAACTTCACCGGTTGCTTTGCGAAATACGATAGCAGGTATGGGGTATAA
>CAYQRR010000205.1:0-5359 GCA_964419635.1 uncultured Chitinophaga sp.
TCTTTTTTGATGCCAACAACAACAATATTCAGGATAATGGAGAAACCGGAATCGGTAGTGTGCATGTGTATATTACCCGATCAAACGGTACTGTTTATCATGCCTATACCTCTCAATCCGGTCAATATTGTGTGACTGTTCCGGCCGGTAATTACATTATCACTATAAGTAACAGTAACTTCCAGGCCTGCGTAAGCACTCCACAAAATATTTCAGTTGCGGCTACTACAGCCGGCCAAAACTACAACAACAATAACTTTGCAACGTATTGCCAACCGGGTATCTGCAACCTGAATATCAGTGTAACGCCACACACTACCGTAACAGCCGGATTTCCGGCCTGGTATGATGTCCAGGTTTGCAATATTGGCACCAGCGTAAGCAGTGGCACCGTAAATTTCTTCTACGATAATGCTCTGGTGTTTGACAATGCTTCTCCGGTCCAAACATCGCATAACGCATCTACCCGAACAGTAAGTTGGGCCTTGAATAATCTATTGCCAGGTGATTGCGAATACTATTGGATAAATTTTGATGCATTAACCAATATTCAGCTCAATCAGTTTGTGTTTACGTTAGTTAATGTGACTCCTGCCAATGGCTGTAACGATGTGAATACCACTAACAACGTAGACACCATTCACCAGGCCGTAACCGGAAGTTGGGACCCGAACAACAAATTGGCTTATACTACCAACACAGAAGCCAATCCGGCTCAACATTGGATTTCATCTCTTGAGCCTAATCAGCGCATAGAGTATGTGGTTAATTTTCAGAACACCGGTACAGCTCCAGCTGTAAACGTTGTAATCGTGGATGAAATTGCCGCAGATTTAGATCCATCAAGCTTCGAGTTTCTGGGCAGTAGCCATGGCTGTTTTGTAACCAGAAACGGTAATATGCTAAACTTCCAGTTTCCGCAAATTATGCTGCCCGATAGCACCACTGACGAAGCGAATAGTCATGGATTTGTCAAGTTTGCTGTAAATGCAATAGCCAATTTGCCTGAAGGAACCGTAATTGGTGACGATGCCGCTATCTATTTCGATTACAATGACGCGGTTATTACTAATGAATCAGAAGTATTACTCATCGGATTAAGTGCTATAGATGATCTTTCGTCATCGGCCACGGTGGTAGTTGCGCCAAATCCTATGAACCAATTTGCAGAGATTCGTATTAGTAGCTTACAGCAAGGATTTAAGTTTGTGGTGAGCGACTTGACCGGAAGGGTAGTTGCTGAGAATTTCAGTGATAGCAATAACTTGAAATTTGACAGAAATAATCTATCAACCGGAATTTACACCTACCAGGTTGTTCAAAATGGTAAAGCCAGCGCCAAAGGCAAACTGGTTATTCAGTAAAAGAACCAACTTGTAATTCATCATAAAGCCCGCCTAAATTATAGGTGGGCTTTAATTTTTGTGTAAACGGACGAAACTCCCAAAACCGGATTTTTGGCACAGTTTTGAATTAAATGCCTATTTATATTTTCACACCATAAATCAAAATCTGTATGATTGGCCAACTTTTCAAATTAGCAACACTTATCTTCTTGTTTACGTTAGTCGCTCAACAGAGCGTTGCTCAATCATCGGTAGCGGTTAATAAAAAACAAGCTTCGGTTGTAAACTCCGGAGGGAGAGGAGCTGCCGTAAATAGTTCCGGGGCCAGCGCCACAGGAAATAAAGGAGGAGCGGCAACGGTGAATAAGAGTGGAACCAGTATTAAGAACGGAAATGGGGCTGGCGTGAGTGCCGACAAGCAAGGCGCAGCTGCCAAATCCTCTTCCGGCAATGGTGCATCGGTGGACAAAAAAGGAGTGGAGGTGAAGGGAAGTAAAGGTGGAATGACAATCGATAAAAATAATTTACAAATTAAAAGCAAAGCTGTAAATATTAAATTGGGGAAATAAATAAATACTCATAAACAATTAAATATCAAATAAATGAACAAAACAATTTTGCTACTTTGTTTAGCGCTTACATTCGGAACTCTGCAAGCCCAGGATGGCAATAATATTTGCGTGAGCAATGCACTGCAATACTACATGACCCAAGGAGGCGACTTTAATGAATTGGAGCGGGCCATCAAATGTTCCGATGAAGCAGCAGTGCATGAAAAGACTTCTCTTTTGTCTAAAACATTTTACTATCGGGCACAGCTCTATACGCTCATCAGCACTGACAAAACCTTAGCCCCTAAATATCCGTTTGCTGCTTTTGAGGCTTCCAAAGCTTTTGTGAAGCTTAAAGATATGAATGACCCGAAGTTCCGCGACTGGAGCGATGCCCTCAAATCTGCCGATGCTGCCATTCGCCAACTTTACAATGAAGCCATTAACAGTTACGAGCAGAAGAATTTTGCTCAGGCCGAAAAATACTTTTACGAAGTAGGCAACTTGGCTAAGGTTTTTGAGTTTAAATCACAAAAAAGCCCCATAGAACCATTAAATTCTTTAAGAAATGCAGCAACCTGCGCAGATTTGGCTGGCAATATAGAAGGAGCTATTAAAATTTTAACTGAAATGAAGGATGCCGGAAAAGCCGACACTGCTACTTATGTAAAGTTGGGCTCCTTTTTGAAAAAAGCCGGTAAGAAAGAAGAAGCGATGAAAATTATTGACGAGGGTCTGCAGAAATACTCAAAAGATGCCAATTTGTTGATTGAAAAACTGAATTTTTATTTGGATGAGCAGAAATATGTAGAGGGTTTAAACTACCTGAATAGTCTTTTAGAAGTAAATCCAAACAATGCAGAGGCCTTGTTTATCAAAGGATTAGCTTATGAAAATGAGAAAATCAGGAACGAAGATTCTATAGTGTATTACTACAACCGGACCATCGAAGTAAATCCGAAAAGCAGCAAGGCCTGGAACAACCTCGGAGCTTACTATGTGAGCCAGGCTAACAAATTGAATGCGGATATTGACAAACTAGGTAACAGTGCTGCAGATTCTAAAAAGTATGATGAGATTAAATTAAAACAAAAGGATTTTCTTTTAAAAGCTAAACCATACTTCGTGAAAGCAAAAGAACTATCACCGGACGATCAGCTAATCGAGCGAAACCTAAAACAAATTGAATTAAAAACTCAATAAGCAATAAAGGGTGGTATTATCCACCCTTTACTTTTTCAATTAAACTTTACATAACATAAATTATAAGTATATAATGAATTGACAAATACAGAAAAAGCATGTGAAAAACGTATTAAAAGGATACTTTCGAATAGAAATGGAATCAATCAATTGAATAGCTTAAATATTTCTTCCTTACAGATTTTTCAAGTAATCCGATATGGAACGCTAATTATGATTGGCGTTGGATTGGCAAAGCTTGGGATTACACCTTCCGATATTGGGCGTTTTGAAACATTCCTTTTATGGACTGGATTACTTACATTTTTCTGGGTCAGTGGAATTATCAACGCGCTAATGGCCAACTATGGTAAATCGGATACGGAAACTCAAAAACGTCTTTTTTTTAGTGCATTTTTGATATTAAGCGCCATTGGGCTATTAATGGGCGGTTTATTGCTCATTTTTACTGTTTATTTCATAGAATTTACCGAAATTGAAACCGATAGCACTATACTGCGACTTGTCAGCCTTTACATTTTATTCAATACTCCGGGCTTTTTGATTGAATATGTATTGTGGCTTAAGAACAAACGACAAGAATTGCTCTACTATGGATTATTGCTCTCTTTCAGTATGTTGGTGAGCACTTTGTTGCCTCTTGGGCTTCATTTACCCCTGGAATACTCACTATACGGCCTGCTTGCGATTAGTGCATTTAAGTTGCTGATTGTATTCATCTTATTATGGAGGTATTCTTTATATTCTATTGATTATAAGCAGATAAGTATTTTATCTTTTACTGCAATTCCAATGGTGTTTTCTATCTTTATAAGTGGCTCTTCGGAATATATCGATGGTTTGATTGTGAAAGCCCGGTTTGATAACATGCACTTTGCCATTTATCGGTATGGAGCGAAAGAACTGCCGGTTTTGCTGATTGTTGCTAATACGTTTAGTACGGCTATGATACCTGCTTTGGCCGGTAACTTATCCGGTGGATTAGGGCAACTTCGGCAAAAGAGCACTTCCTTAATACGGTGGTTTTTTCCCATTTCTATGCTGCTGATGCTGCTGAGTCCCATTTTATTCAAACATCTCTTCAACGAGAGTTTTATTTATAGTTCTCTCATTTTTAACATTTATCTGCTGTTGGTTATCCCACGTTTGGTTTTTCCCCAAACTATTCTTACAGCAATGGGGCATGGTAAATATCTGGTTGCTTCATCCATTTTAGAAATTACCGTCAATGTAAGCTTAAGTATTTACCTTTCAGGTGTTATCGGCCTTCCTGGTATAGCAGTCGGCACTTTGGTTGCTTTTTGTATAGATAAGGTCTTTTTAATACTCGTAGCGCGGTGTAAATATGATATCCACTTAGGTAGCTATCTAAAGATAGGGGAATACACCTTATTTTCGGTGGCAGCTGTTGTGTGCTTTGCTATCAGCGTATATCTACTCCAGCATCTTGGTTAGTAGCAATCAGCTCTTCTCATTGACCTTCATTTAAAATTATATTGAACCGGATGTAACCTTTCCGGAGCCGATGCCGTAAACGCATACATAACACGCAAAAAAACAGCAGTTATGAAAAAAGTTTACACCATCCTCGCCATCCTTGCTACTACCGCTTCTTTCGCTAAAACTTATACAGTAGGTTCCGGCAAATGGAGCGATTCTAAAGTTTGGAACAACGAATATGTAGGCGCTACCATCCATGCAAACGATGTGGTAATTGTAACCGGAAACATGACTGTAAACACATCCCTGGTAGTAGAAGGAACATTGCAGGTAGAAAAAGGTGCCAGCCTGGTGGGCATGAAAGACTTAGTAATTGCTAAAGGCGGAAAATTTGTAAACAACGGTAATACTGTATTGAAAAATATCATCAACGAAGGCACTGTTAACAATAATATGATTATGGAAGCGATGGGCAACATTGAAAACAGAGCTTCAATTGATAACAACAACAACATGGTTGCCGGAAACAATTTCAGCAACATCAGCGGCACTGCAGCCGGCAAAAGCGGAGCTTACTTTGTAAACAACGTTATAAGCAATTCTACTACTGCAAAATTCGGCAGCGATGTAAGAGTGTTCTATGGAAATGCTATTGAGAATGCAGCAGCTACCTCAACTACTGCCACATTGAATGCTAACCTGAAAAACAACGCAGTAGAACTTTCTTTAGCTGGTGAATTGAGCAACGTATCTCTTTACAGCGTAGAAAAAAGCAACGATGGAAAACAAGGACATCATGAGGATAATAGAATTGGCAAA
>CAYQRR010000206.1:0-5342 GCA_964419635.1 uncultured Chitinophaga sp.
ATTGAGAGCTACCACCAGTAGTGGGGTACATACCCACACCATTGCTGACCACACGCATACATTGCAGCTAAATGGCGGCAATATGCTTACGGGAAGTTCCGGAACAGAAACACGGCCTGATAATGTGGCAGTGATTTTTTGGAGAAGGACGAATTAGTTACTTGCGGTCTTCCTTCTTTTTCTTCTTGTCCTTCTTTTTAATGAGCAGTTCGCTTGGTTTATCAAACTCCTTTCGGAACGAAATACCCAAACCGGTTCGGTTATTATTTCGCGAGTTGTAGTAGTCGTAATTGGTGCGGTTGAATGCTTTGGCGCGCCATACCCCATCTTTGGTTAAAGCATATTCTATTTGAAAATCTCCGGTCGGTATTACGCTCCGCGAAGTACTACCTCCCTGCACAACCTGAGAATTTCCAAAATCAATATTACCGCCTGCATTAATGGAAAGCCGATTGTTCAAAAACCTTTGAGACAATTCTAATTGTAACTCTCGTCTGATATCGTTGGTGGCGTTAGGATTGGCGGTCGTACCGCTGGTCTGGTCGTATTGGCGATAGTCAATATTAATATCGAGATTGTTGACGTTGGCATAACCCAAAAGGCTCGACAAATAGTTGGATAACTGAGAGGAAACAAACTCGCTTACTGTATTAGCCGCTGTGCCACCTAAGTTGGTGTTAGCCACAGCATTCCCAAATGGTGACTGTGGTAAAAACCGATTCATTACCAACAAACCAAATACCTGCTTGTTCATTTCATTATCGTTGGTCTTTAAAATAGACAACTTCTGCTCCACATAGCTCTTAATAGCCGGATCGGGGTCAATAGCCCGGATATCAAAGCCGATGTTGGGTCTTTCCAGCACACCGGTCAACTTTAAGGCTAAGCGAGTGGGAACGCGGGTACGTGCTGCAGCAGCCAATTGAGATTGTGTATTGCCGCTTTCTGAAATCAAATCGCTGATTAAGTCAGTTATGGAAGTGCGCACCTCATACACTGCATCCACATTTAACCCTGCTTTGTAAATATCGCCACCGAAATTGATAGTGCCGCCACGAGTAATTTCAAAACGTTTGTTGATGATATTCTGCAAAGTAAAGAGATAGCTCCCCCGCTCAATTTCGTAGGTCCCATACATACTGATATTGCCCACTTTCGGTATCTCAATTTTTAAGTTTCCACGGCCATAGGTAGTCAATATATCACCCGTTACCGGATCCAGGATGATATCCATACGCGCATCAGGGGTCACATCCAAATCTAATTGAAAGGTTACGCCATTTAGCTTGAGCTGATTTTGAGGGGTACGAGCAAGCGAATCTTGCCCATTGCTAAATTTATAAAACGAATATTTATTGGTTTCGTAACTACTGCGAATGGGTAATCGGCAGTAAGAGCCCGGCTGGGTCATGGCATAAGCTTTAATAACGGGGGAGTTGAACGGCCCATTGAATGACACACTGCCCTTGCCAAATACTACGCCATAGAAATAAGGGCTCAGTTTGTCGTTTGTATTCAAAAACTGTGCATCTTCCGAAACAACACCACAAGCCAACTCCCACTTTTTAAATGATTCGTGATTAATACGCCCGGAAGCGGTGAGTTGCTTATCGCGCACATCATAGGCGATTAGATTTCCAAAGTCGAATCCTTTGCTATCAAGTTTTACACGCTGATTATTGATATGGTACGTAGTGTTGAGAAAGGAAACGGTAACAGTATCGTCTACAAGTACTACATATCCACCCAATAAAGGTTTACTCAACGTTCCATACACATTTGCTTTCACCACCGCATTGCCTCGCACATCCTTCACATACCGCTCAAAGAATTTATAGTTCAGGAAATTGAGTCCCAGTTTTGGTGCATCCACATCAATATTGATTTCGGGCTTTCCGGGTTCCAGCGAAATGTAACCGCGTGCCTCCAAATAGTTATTGATGCTTTTAATAGAGGAATACACCAATAGATTTTTGCCACTTTCATCCAGCCTGCTTTCAATATTTATATCTCCAATCAATTGGTTGCCCAGATAAAACTCGTTCACTACAAAATCAGCAAACACTTTGGGCTTGTAAAAAACATCTTCTACAGTCAGTTTTCCGTTTACAGTGCCAATGAGATCGCGCATTTTGGTAGTGAAAATTCCCGTAAAATCTGAAATGCTGGTATTATCAAGGGTGAGCTTTATGGATGTAGAGGTATCGTTTTTCAGGTAACTATCAATGTATATTTTCTGTTCGGCACTTCTGAATACTAGTCCCTGTGATGTAATCTTTTTGCCTTGAACAAAAATGGCATTGCCTGAATCAAAATGCCATTTATAATTAGCCAGTTTGATGTCGCTGGGCTCCAGGCGAATCAGCGTTTTGTCCGTTTTGGGCGTAATAAATGCGGTGATATTTGCGTAGTTAAACTTACGTTTATCGGCAACCAACATGTCAAACCGAAAATCTTTGTTGGCAGTTGTTTGTGTAAGTATCTGGAGTGTATCAATCCACAGACTATCGCCATTATACACCTGGTCTACATTCATTTCAAAGTCAAAAAAACCGCTCTCAGCAATCGCTTCCAGGTCCATGCTTTTTGCCTTAAATTTTCCAAACTGAAATTCGGGAATGTAACCGGTGAGATTGACGAATTGATTTTGTGTGCTGAAATCGCCTTCAATATGAGAATGTCGAATCAGTTTTAAGTCAGGGTGAATGATGCGCGTAAAATCATTGGGTTCAAAAATTCGGATATCGAAATGAAAATCCTGATTAGCTAATGTTGTGGTGTCTACAAAGTCGCGGGTAAACGTTTCTTTGGCAAATCGCACAAATGCCTTAGGCAAATCTTTATAGTTGAAATTACCATCTACCTCCCCTTCGAGAAAATCCGATTTGATTTCAAACAACTTTTTGTTGCCCGGCAAAGATTTCACATCAACCGAAGCATAGTTCACATACGACTCTATTGTATCGCGAGTCAATACCAAATTGCTGAAATCTACACGTCCAAGGATATCATCCACTTTTAAACCGGCAAAGTCAGACTTTATTTTACCGGATATTTTGAAATCGTTTTTCAAAACATTTAAGGCTTTAAAGTTGATATATTTTACGTCCGCATTGAACTTAAACTCGGGTATCTCTTTAGACAAATCAACTCTACCGCTAAAATCCATTTTCAAATTATCATCATTCAAATGCAAATCGCCACTAAAGGATTTTTTAAGAACAAACCCATTAATATCAATGTCTTGGTATTGATGATTGAGTAAGGTGATGGAAGAAACCTCTCCCTCTAACTCTGCACGCAAACTTTCCAGTGTAAGCCCCCCGCCTTTAATTTTTGTTTGAAGTGAAACGGTGCCGAAGTTCTTCTCATCATTAAAGTATTTGCCCAGGTCAAAAGTATTCAGACTCAACTTCCCTTGATATGCACTTTTGTTGGTGACTTTATTGTAAGCGAAATTGACGTCCGTAGTGGCACTTCCTATTTGAGTTTCCAGTTTACCATTGCTCACAAAATCGGTAACAAAGCCATCAAAAGTACCGGAGTAGCGAATGAGTCCAAGCGTTGACAGATTGGTGGGCAATTTTACAGGTGGATAAATTGACTTTACATCTTGTGCTGTAGTCGACAATTTTTTAACGCGGACGTTCAGAGAAGTTTCAAAGATATTGGGTAGTCCGCGAGTAGAAAAATCGCCTGCGAAAAATGTGTTAGCTGCTGTTCTGATTTCAATATTTCGGCCGTCTATCTCACTCACAGAGCCTTTAAATCGTCCATTTACTCTAAATGTGTTGTGCTCCACTTTCGCCATTCCCTTTACAAAATAGCTTAGATCTTTGAGCGAAAAACGAGAGTCGGTCAACCGAACATCCATTTTTACTCCATCCAAAAACTTCTTGAAATCACGAAAGTGACTGTATTTAAGCGAAAGAAAATTACCTATCTCGCTATGGGGTGTTTTGATATGAAGTTGATTCAGTGTTATATCTTGTACACTCACTCGTGCTAAGGCCGAAAGTTCTTTCACTTCCAGTCCACTTCTATCACGAGCCGTTAGCGACTTAATATCGGCAAATATGGTATCGTCTAAAATGGAACCTGACGATGTAAGCAGGTTTATGTTAGCAATATCCAAGTGCTTAAAGTCAATTCCTTTAGGCTTTATGGTATCTACATTCCTATCGTTCAAGCTAAAATGAGCATTTAGCAAGGCAAATTTTCGCCACTCCACTTTCAAAACATCTTTGAGAAAGTGGACTTCGGTGAGCGAATCGTCTTGCTTTTTTGCACCGCGCTTCAGCAGGTTGATATTTACATCTGCCCCGCTGATAACTGCTGATTTCACCGCAATAAGTTTGTTTGGCAGGTCTAGCTTCTCCAAATCAAAAATGCAGCTTGGGACCCATACCCGCAGATCCAGGTTTGTTTTATTATCTAGATATTGAAAGTCAGTTTGCGTTAATTGAACCGTTTTTAAATCAATCTTCCATTTGAAGGGTGACGAAGTGGTATCCTTTGCGGCACTGGATTTAAAAACACGGAACAACTGAGCGATATTGGTTCCTAATGAATCACGTTTCAAGTGAATTTTTGCTGCATTTAAGTTTATCTCCTGAATATCTATCGTTCTGTCAAAGAGTGCAACCGTTTTAAAGTCCACATTTAACTCTTGGGCATAAATAAGCGTATCGTGCTCCAAATCTTCCATGTAAAAACCCACTAAATCAATTTCATCAAAAAACACAACGCGTACTTTTTGGATAGAAACTTTTGCCTTTAACTTATCCGATAAAAAAGAGGTAGCTTTTTGTGCCAGGTAAGTTTGCACAGATGGGTAGCGCAAAGACAACAACAAACCACCTGCCAGTAGCAATAAAAGGAGGAGAATAAGAAGGACTGTTCTGAAAATGGGTCTTGTCAAACGCGCTGAAATTTGTAAAACTATCGACACATATATAATGTAAACTACGACACCCGATTAGGATAACGAAAATGCTTTTAAATATTTTTTGATTTTTACACCATGTCTGTCACCATTCTTGCTATTGAATCTTCCTGCGATGACACTTCGGCTGCAGTTTGCAAAGATGCCAAAATTCTATCCAACGTAATGGCCGGACAATTGATTCACTCGGTTTGGGGAGGCGTGGTGCCGGAGCTTGCATCGCGCGAGCATCAAAAGAGTATAGTGCCGGTGGTGGATGCAGCATTGCAAGCGGCCAAAATTTCGAAGCACGATATTCAAGCTATTGCCTTTACAAGAGGACCCGGGCTTATTGGTTCTTTGTTAGTGGGAGTCAGCTTTGCTAAAGCAATGGCACTTGCTTTGAATATTCCACTCA
>CAYQRR010000207.1:0-5328 GCA_964419635.1 uncultured Chitinophaga sp.
CATAAAAGTAATTACTCCGGTAAAAATATCGACCGCAGTAAAATTGGATGCGGCTATTGTTCAATCGTTGATTGCCGGACTTAAGCGCGAGGAAAAACTGGATACGATTGACCTTACCGAAGAAGTGGACGAATCACTGATAGGTGGATTTGTGTTGCGCTACAGCGACAAAATGATTGATAGCAGTGTGAAGCGCAAATTCAAAGAGTTGAAAACAATTGTGGAAGATAATTCCTACATCAAAAAGTATTAACCTCAATTTACCAGACACAGAGCTGCCCACGGGCAGCTTTTTTTATTTAAGATAATAATGAAAACGTACGCCTCAACCCTACATAGCGATTTTCTATATTCACTCCTGATGTCTGTACGTTTTCCGCACCGAAACCCAACAATGCGCTCTACTCAGATGCTGCACCGATGAAACAAGCTCCTCCTCCCCTGCTTTGGAATGCTATAGAATGGCTGCGGCAACACCGGGCTATCAATCTGCTATTGGTGGTGGTTTACTTTTTATTCATTGTGTATATGCATCATCCCTTGGTGCTGTTATCAGTGCATGTGGAACAACTGTTGGGCATTGGGCATTACGATACAGTGGTGGCGGTCATCTTTCTATCGCTGCTGGCGATTGCCGTGCGGTTAATTATGCGGAATATGCCCACGCAAAACGAACAGCGAGGCACGGCCTATTTCTATGGATTCGTTACGCTTGTATTGCTGGCTACGCATGCACAGTTTATGTTTGATTCTAACATAGAGGTGATTCATGCTTTAGAGTTTACCTGGCTGGTATTTCTCCTTTTTCCACTGGCCAAACGCTATAGCGCAGCCATTTGCCTCACCCTGCCTTTTATGCTTCTGGACGAATGGTATCAATACATACTTCTCTATCCGGAGTTCAATGATTATTTTGACCTGAACGATATTTTAATGGACACCTATGGCTGTGGTTTGATGATGGTATTATTGATGCTCCTGGGGGTAAAAAACAACCCGCTACCCCGGTTTTGGAAAAGAACGGAGGTGTATGGCCTGGCGGTGTTGCTATTACTGATTTTGTTTGGTGCGGCCTCTGGTTTAATCACCGCTTACGCCAACGATGCAGCCTGGCTGGTGATGAATGAACGAAGCACCACTGAACCATTCTGGCGGTTTCATGTAGCGCATCAGCGATTCTATCATGTGATGGCTCCGCAAGAAGGATTGGTTGCTGTTACCTTGTTGTATCTCTTTTATCTGGGAATGGATCAAAAAAAGACGGTTAGTGCTTAACTACTTTGCGCACCATTCCTCCTGCCTGTAGCAAGTATATGCCGGAAGGCCAGATGGTGTGGTCTATCGTCAGACGGCCCGATTGTAAAGGACTTTCAAAAAGTGTTTGCCCATATACATCAAACACCGAAAGCAAACCAACCCGAGCATAATCATCTGATTGAATCAACCAGGTATGCGCATTTGGCGCACTGAGTGTAAAAGAGGTAAGTGGTTCGGCTTCGCTGGTATTCACTGATAACACATTATTGCAACTTCGCGGGAAACCATTGCAGTTAACCGGGTAACTGACATAAACAGCTCCACCACAACAGTTTTCCAGCAAACCACCCTGTGTGGTGTAAATAATATTGAATTCGGAGCAGGTATAAAGCGAATAGTTATAGCTGGTATCATACAGTTCCCCTGTTTTAATCCGTAGTTCCCCATAATTAGTAAAGCTTCCACTGAGCGAATACTCACCACACAACACGCCACAACCGTCAATGAATAAAAGTCCATCGCTGCTGACAGCAATGTTGGTATCGAGCAGTACATAATCGTCAATAATGACCGAGTCGGAAGAGGCAGGAACGACTCCTGTACTCCAAATAGCCGGATTGCTCCAATACCCGTTACCAAGGGTGGTGACGCGCTGTACATGAGCAGCAAGGCACACCAGCACCAGTATAGACAACAAGCATTGCTTCATTTTCCGAATATAGAATTTGAAAACGGGGTTTTACAATATTTCTATTTTTGAAAAAACAATAAACACATGGAACTGCAAGCAACCCTGCAACAAATAGCTACCCGCTATAATTACAAACTTGATGAAATTAAACCCGGCACTTTCCGAATGGATATTGCGGTGCCACTCAAGGATGGCAAGTTTCGATATCAGTTTGTTTACATATGGAAAATACAAGAACCCAGTGGCCGCGAACGGATATACATGAACAGCCGATGCGGCATCTATACTCCGCAGCTCAATCTTTACAACATTATGAAAGAAGCTGCTTATGGCAATTATTGCACGGTGACCATCACCACCGACCAAAACGCTGACGGAGTGCCTTGCGAAACCATTATTACACAAGCCGTGCCGGCACTTGCCATGACCACTCCGGAACTACTAAACGAAATTATCTATGAAGTAGCCGTGAATGCCGATATCATAGAAGAGAAGTTTTTTGGCGGAGATAAAAATTAAGGAAAGTACCTTCGCTATAATGCACGAGCGCCACCGGCTAGCCGGTGGCGCTCGCGTTATATACCAAACCTATTAAGCTAACACTCCACGCGAAATAACAATGCGCTGCACTTCGCTGGTGCCCTCATAAATCTGTGTAATTTTTGCATCGCGCATCAGGCGCTCTACGTGATATTCTTTTACATAGCCATAGCCACCGTGTATCTGCACCGCCTCTGTGGTTACCCACATGGCGGTTTCAGAAGCAAATACTTTCGCCATAGCCGATGCCTGGTCATAGTTGCCTCCGGCATCTTTAATGCGTGCGGCTTTATACACCAGCAAGCGGGCTGCTTCAATGCGTGTAGCCATATCGGCCAGTTTAAAGGCCACGGCCTGGTGATGGATAATTTCTTTGCCAAATGCTTTGCGCTGTTGTGCATACGCTGCCGCCATTTCATAAGCCCCCGCTGCAATACCCAAAGCCTGTGCCGCAATGCCGATTCTTCCTCCGCTCAGGGTTTTCATAGCAAACTTAAATCCGAAGCCATCTTCCCCTATTCTGTTTTCCTTCGGCACTTTTACATCGCTGAAAAGTAAGGTGTGCGTATCGCTGGCCCGTATCCCCAGTTTGTCCTCCTTCTTGGCTACTTCAAAACCCGGCATCCCTTTTTCCACTATCAATACATTAATCCCCCGATGCCCTTTTGCAATATCCGTTTGCGCAATAACGAGATAGACAGATGCACTGCCACCATTCGTAATCCAGTTCTTGGTGCCGTTGAGCAGGTAATGGTCACCTTTGTCAATGGCGGTTGTTTTTTGCGAAGTTGCATCGCTGCCGGCCTCGGGTTCGCTCAGACAAAAAGCGCCTAAAATTTCCCCTTTGGCCAAGGGCACCAGATACTTTCTCTTCTGCTCTTCGGTGCCAAAAGCCTCCAGACCATAGCACACCAGCGAGTTATTGACACTCATGGCTACCGAGGTAGAGGCATCTATTTTAGAGATTTCTTCCATAGCAATGGCATAGCTCAAGGTATCGAGTCCTGCACCACCATACTCCTGCGGTACCATCATACCCAGGAAACCCAGTTCCCCCAGTTTTTTGACCTGCTCTTTGGGAAAGGTCATGTGTGTGTCGCGTTCAATGACTCCGGGTTTGCATTCGTTTTGTGCAAAATCGCGTGCCGCCTGGCGAATCATTTCATGTTCTTCGGTGAGAGAAAAATTCATACAATCGTTTTGAGTGATGTGGGAGATAAAGTGAGTGGCGAATATAGGGGAGATGCCTACATCCACAACTGTGAGTTGCAAAAGTGTATGATTTATTTATCATTGCAGTAAACGAAAAATATCAGTATGGGAAGACCACCTACCAGACCCAAAGGCTTTAGAGACGGATTTTACATTGAAATAGTGAACCGTGGCATGAGCCAAACCATGAAACTCCGCAGCGACAGCCGCGAGGAAATGGAGCGCAATGCAGCCATGTATGCAGCGGCCAAAAAGCATGTGAACATACTGGGCGAGCACAAAAAGGGAATATGGGTAGACCAACCGCAGGAAGAGCCTGCACAGCGAGGTCGGAAAAAGAAAGTGAAACCACCGGTGGATGAAGATGTATTAGATTTTGAATTGCCGGACGAACTGAGCGAAGCCGATATGAAAGCGCTGGAAGAAGGAAAGGCACCGAAGGCTCCTAAAGGAGAAAAAGCACCCAAAGCACCGAAGGTAAAAGCGGAGAAAGCACCGAAAGTGAAAGCCGGGAAAGCGCCTAAAGAGAAGAAGGCACCCAAACCAGCAAAGCCCGTTAAAAAAGTGGCCAAAGCGGTGAAACCGGCAAAAGTAGCCAATCCGGCAAAGGCAGTAGCCAAAAAGGTAGCAAAACCTGCTCCTAAAAAAGCAAAACCGCTAGCCAAAAAACCGGCCCCTGCCAAAGGAAAGCCAAAGGCAAAACCAGTGGCTAAGAAAAAGAAGAAATAAACCACTATCACCCAAAAATGTTTCTGCGAAATCAGAAACATTTTTTGTTTACCACACTTATCACAAAAGACAGAACATTGAAATTTTCAGATTTTAGTTTTGAACCGGAACTAATGGAAGGCCTCCGTTCCATGGGCTTCGAGAATGCGACTCCTATTCAGCAACAGGCTATTCCCATTATTCAGGCCGGCAAGGATATTATTGCCTGCGCACAAACAGGTACGGGCAAAACAGCCGCCTTTCTGCTACCCGTAGTCAATAAAATTGTGAAGACGCACAAAGACACAGTCAACACGCTCATCATTGTGCCTACCCGCGAACTGGCCATACAGATTGATGAAGCCATGCAGGGCTTTGGCTACTTTACCTCGGTGAGTGCCATTGCCATTTTTGGTGGCAAGGACGGTATCTCCTTTGAACAGGAAAAAAAGGCGCTTACACAAGGGGCCAACATTGTCATTGCTACTCCCGGTCGTTTAATCGCGCATTTAAACATGGGCTATGTAAAGTTCAATCATATTGAGCACCTCATTTTGGACGAAGCGGACCGCATGCTCGACATGGGCTTTAGTGACGACATCAACAAGATAGTGAGTTCCCTGCCCAAGCAGCGACAAACCTTGCTTTTCAGTGCCACTATGCCTTCTAAAATCCGCGACCTGGCCAAACGGATTCTTCATGAGCCCGAACAGATAAACATTGCCGTATCCAAGCCGGCTGCGGGGGTAATGCAGGCGGCTTACTCCGCTTTTGATAATCAAAAGCCGGAGTTGCTGAAGAGTTTACTAACCGGCAAAAATATTTCGAGCATTATCATCTTCTCTTCCACCAAAGATAAGGTGAAAGAACTGCACCGTATGCTGCGCAAATACAATTTCAATGCATCGGCTATCCATTCC
>CAYQRR010000208.1:0-1945 GCA_964419635.1 uncultured Chitinophaga sp.
GCCCCAATGCATCTAAGCCAATTTCTACATGCGAGGAGCGATTCATAAGTGCTACCGTGGTATCAATAGCTCCTTTCATTTTTTTAGGATGAAAAGCGGCTTTTATATCAGAAACTTCTTGCATCCATTCGCTCTTCATTTCTGCTAGCAGCAAAGAGTCTTCCATAGAAAGCGAGTCAAGGTTTAGGACTTGAATTGGAGTCTGACTTTGAGCTGCTGTTTGCAATACAGCATATCCGGAGATACATAGGAGAAACAGGTAACGCAACATAGTGCTAAAAAACAAATGTTTACATAAAGAGTAGCTAAATCTGGCAGGGCATCTGTAACCGGATATTTCGTTTCTCAATCGGCATTTTCGGTTACATTTGCCTCTCTAATTTAATTAATATGCAAGTTCAGCAAGCGATATTTAATATGGGCCCCATGGAAATCACTCTGGTGGTTTTAGCTATCCTGTTACTTTTTGGTGGTAAAAAAATTCCGGAGTTGATGCGCGGCATTGGACAAGGTATCCGGGAATTCAACTCTGCCAAAAGCAATCTTAAATCAGAGATAGAGCAAGGCATGAAAGAAGATAAGAATACCAAGACTTCCGTTCCTGCTTCCGAAGATACCAAAGCTTAATTCTCAGCTTCATTTTTATCTGTAATCGCTATTGATAGTGAAGGATTTTTTATCACGTACCATTCGGGAAGTTCAACAGGGTATAGAGCAGGGCGAGGTGTCCTGTACGCAACTTGTGCAGCAATACCTCCACCGCATCGATGAGCAAAAACATTTAAATGCTTACCTGGAAGTTTTTGCACAAGAAGCATTAGCCCGTGCGGCCGAGTTAGATACAAAGCAGGCGGAAAAAAAACCTAAAGGCAAACTCTTTGGAACTGTGATAGCTATAAAGGATAACATTTGCTATGCACACCATAAAGTATCGGCCGGCTCCAAAATACTGGAGGGGTTCACTTCTGTGTTTAGCGCCACTGTGGTAGATCGCCTTTTGGCAGAAGATGCCATCATCATTGGTAGAACGAATTGCGATGAGTTTGCTATGGGCAGCAGTAATGAAAACAGTGCTTATGGTAAGGTGTTAAATGCGCAGGACAACACCCGCGTACCGGGCGGTTCGTCCGGGGGAAGCGCAGTAGCGGTGCAAGCCAATCTTTGTCATGCCTCCTTAGGCTCCGATACGGGCGGCTCCATTCGGCAGCCGGCTAGTTTTTGTGGTATTGTAGGTTTAAAACCTACTTATGGCCGGGTGTCTCGGTATGGTTTGGTTGCCTATGCATCTTCTTTCGACCAAATAGGTCCCTTTACACATCACGTAGAAGATGCTGCACTCTTGATGGAAGTGATTTCGGGAAAAGATGCACAGGATGCTACCTCCTCTTCACAAATCATAGAGGAATATTCGTCAAAGCTTTCCTTCTCCGGCAAAGCAAAGATTGCTGTTTTTGGCTCTACCCTGCAGAGCGATGGACTGAACGCAGAGGTTAAATCTGCATTGGAAAATCTGCTGGCAGATTTAAAGAGCGATGGGCATACCGTAGCGGAAATAGACTTTGACTATCTGCAATACCTGATTGCTACTTATTATGTGCTCACCACTGCAGAAGCTTCTTCTAATCTGGCTCGCTTTGATGGGGTGCATGCCGGCTACCGCGCTAAAAATGCTCAGGAGATGGACGCGGTATACAAACGCAGCCGCACCGAAGGTTTTGGAAAAGAAGTGAAAAACAGAATTATGCTAGGCACTTTCGTTTTAAGTGCCGGATATTACGATGCCTACTATAGCCGGGCACAAAAAGTGCGCAGAATACTGACCGAAAAAATCAACCACATTCTAAGCTCGTATGATTTTATTTTGATGCCCACCTCGCCTACTGTAGCTTTCCGGTTTGGAGAAAAAACGGAAAACCCGGTGGAGATGTATCTGGCAGATATTTAT
>CAYQRR010000208.1:1955-5318 GCA_964419635.1 uncultured Chitinophaga sp.
GTGCTGGCAAATCTTACCGGTATTCCTGCCATATCACTTCCATTGGCTACCGATGCGCAGGGTTTGCCGATTGGTGTGCAGGTCTTGTCAGGCAAGTTTCAAGAAGCAAAATTGCTTGCGTTTTCCAATAACTTAATGCATATTGGACGCCCAAAACAATTATAGACACCTACCATTTTCTTCTTAATAACCCCTGCTCGCCTATAGCATCATTTTTACCTTTTTTGACTTGATTCATTTATTGCAACACCAGTATCGCAAATCTTACAAAAGGTTTGTGTCTGGCGTTATTGACTGATAAGGGAATGATAGCTTACTTACACGGAAAACTGACACTTAAAACGCCCACGCATGTTTTTTTAGAAACAAGTGGCATAGGCTATCTGCTCAAGATTAGCCTGAATACCTACGAAACAATCCAGCACTTGGAAAGTTGCAAGTTACATACGTCTCTGGTGGTTAAAAGCGAAAACCAAAGTGTCAGTGGATTTGATCTCTACGGTTTTTTTGACGAGGCGGAAAAAGACCTGTTCGAAAAACTGATTTCGGTGTCGGGCGTGGGCGCGGCCACAGCCCGTATGATGCTCTCTACGTTTAAGCCCGATGAAATTCGTCAGGCTATACTCATGGAGAACGAAGCAATGATACAGAGCATTAAAGGTATTGGCCCCAAATCGGCCAAGCGGTTGATTCTGGAACTGAAAGATAAAATGGGTAAACCGCTGGCCGATTACGGTTTAGCGCCTTCGGCAAACAATATGATTAAGGAAGAGGCGTTAAGTGCCCTCGTTGCCTTAGGTTTTAATAAACCGGCTGCCGATAAGGTAATTGTTAAGTTAATGTCGGCAGGAGCCAACCAGAGTGTGGAAGGATTAATCAAAGACGCATTAAAACTATTGTAGAATTTTTGTGCTGAACAAAGCGAGCATATTAAAATCAGTGATTGCCTTATCGTGCATTAGCGCATTGGCATTGGCCTATACGCCCAATATGCCCTTGCGGTTGCGCAACTTTCGGCAACGAATTGTCCCCAACGATTCAGATAAGTTGAAATACCCGATTAAAGATCGCGAAGGCAACTTTGTAACCGACCAACCCAATAATCCTTTTTACCTAAAAGACCCACCGGCTATCCAACAAAGCGTGGACTACGACCCTACCACCGGAATGTATGTGGTGACCGAAAAAGTAGCCGGAAGTGATGTTCGGCCACCGATGTATATGACCTATGAGGAATATCTGGCATATACCGAAAAAAAGGAGCGTGAAGAATACGTCCGCGAAAGGCAACAAGCGGTAAATCTGGTGGAGGATAAAAGTTTGATACCACCTATTCAGGTAAAGAAACAGTTTTTTGATAAACTGTTTGGCGGCAGCAAAATTGAAATCAGGCCACAAGGTAACGTGGAAATGACGCTTGGAGCTAATGTGCAGCGCACCGCCAATCCGAACATTCCTGTGCGCAATCGCAGAACAGGCGGTTTTGATTTTGACATGAATATTAACCTCAACGTGATCGGGAAAATTGGAGACAAACTACAGTTGGGAGTCAATTATAACACGCAAAGTGGTTTTAGTTTCGATAATCAGGTAAAACTCGGTTACACGGGCGATGAAGATGACATCATCAAATCCATTGAACTTGGAAACGTAGCCCTTCCGTTACAAACCCGCCTTATCTCCGGTAGCCAAACGCTGTTTGGTGTAAAAACGCAACTACAATTCGGTCGCCTTACCTGGACCAGCGTTATCTCTCAACAAAAAGCCAAGAAAGAAACTGTAGTCATTGAGAGCGGTGCCCAACGCCAAAATTTTGAAGTACGTGCAGACCAATATGAAGAAAACAAGCATTTCTTCCTCGCTCAATATTTCCGCGATCAATACGATTTTGCCTTATCCGGATTACCAAACATTAAGAGTGTGGTGAATGTGACCCGTATGGAAGTATGGGTGACTAACCGGAACGGAGCTACACAGAACGTGCGCGATGTAATGGCGATTGCTGATTTGGGCGAAGCAACTCCTTACTCCAATAAAATTTTGACCACTGCTAATGGTGACTCCCGACCTCGAAACGATGCGAATGATGTGTATGGCAAATTGACGGCTAACCCTAACAATCGCTTTGTAGACAATATAGTGGCTACTATGATTGGACCACAGTTCGCACTCACACAAGGGCAGGATTTTGAAAAAACATACGCTCGTAAGCTGAATGAAACAGAGTATACCTTCCACCGGCAGTTGGGATATGTATCGCTGAATGCACAGCTGAATCCAAACGAGGTGTTGGCTGTTGCTTTTCAATACGAGTTTAACGGAGCGGTATTTCAGGTGGGTGAATTTGGCAACCAGGTGCCTCCCGATTCCAGTGCTACTTCCAAAGTGCTGTATCTTAAAATGCTAAAGGCAACTACGATTCGCCCACAGCTGCCTATTTGGGATTTAATGATGAAGAATATCTACTCGCTGGGCGCTTACAATATCAGCCAGGAAGATTTCAGATTGGATATTTACTACAACGACCCGGGCGGTGGCTTGAAACGCTACATGCCTAAAGGCTGCCTGGAAGGGGTACAGTTGCTGCGTGTCATGAATCTGGATACACTGAATATGAATGGCGATCCGCAGCGAGATGGACTTTTTGATTTTATACCCGGTGTAACCATTCTCACTCAAAACGGAAGAATGATTTTTCCGCAGAAAGAACCGTTTGGCAGTAATTTGAAAAATTCATTCGTGGCTTGCGGTAGTGGAAATATAGCTGATACCTATGTTTATCAGGAGCTGTATGATTCTACAAAGTTTTGGGCGCAGCAGTTTCCCGAAAAAAATCGATTTGTAATTAAAGGTCAATATAAAGGCACCAATAACCGCGAAATATCTCTCGGTGCCGGTAACATTCCTAAAGGCAGTGTGGTAGTAACTGCCGGAGGTCAACGATTGGTGGAAGGGACGCACTACACGGTAGATTACAATTTAGGTAGGTTAACCGTGCTGGACGCGGGTATTTTAAATAGCGGCCAGCAGATTAAAGTGGATTTTGAAAATAACAACCTGTTCGCTACTCAGGTCCGCTCACTGATTGGCACCCGGTTAGATTATCGCGTAAATACGAAGCTGAACATTGGTGGCACTATTATGCAGCTGAGCGAAAGACCGTTTACGCAAAAAGTAAATATCGGTGATGACCCAATCCGAAATACCATCATGGGTCTGGATGTGAAATACGAATCTAATGTGCCTTGGTTAACCAAAGCCCTCGACCGTTTGCCGTTTTATTCCACCAAAGAGATGAGCACTTTTAGTAGCTATGGAGAGGTGGCTCACTTAAAACCAGGTCACTCCCGCGCCATCAATAAT
>CAYQRR010000209.1:0-5314 GCA_964419635.1 uncultured Chitinophaga sp.
CGAACATTACACCAATTTTTTCGCGCAGCTGGTTGATAAAGATGCAGCAGCAGCCTGTTTTATTAATGGTTCCGGTGAGTTTGCGCAGTGCCTGACTCATCAGACGCGCCTGCAAGCCCATTTTGCTTTCTCCCATTTCTCCCTCCAACTCGCCACGGGGTACGAGTGCGGCTACCGAGTCTATAACAATAATGTCGATAGCTCCGGAGCGGATGAGGTGCTCGGCAATATCCAATGCCTGCTCTCCATCATCGGGCTGCGATATAAGCAGGTTGTTTACATCCACGCCTAGTTTCTCGGCATAAATTTTATCAAAAGCATGCTCTGCATCAATAAATGCAGCAATGCCTCCGTTACGCTGGCAACTGGCAATAGCCTGAATCGCAAGGGTGGTTTTTCCGGAACTTTCCGGTCCATAGATTTCCACCACTCTTCCCTTCGGCAAGCCTCCTATTCCCAAGGCAATATCCAGTCCGATACTACCCGTTGAAATAGCCTCTACAGCTATAATTTTAGAATCGCCCAGTTTCATCACACTGCCTTTGCCATAAGCCTTGTCCAGTTTTTCTACTGTTAGCTGTAGCGCTTTCAGCTTTTCTTTTTTGTCGTCTGCTTGTTTTTTGTCTTCGCTGTTCTTACTCATTGTTTGGTTTTTGTTTAATACTTTTTTTAAAAAATAATGTCTGCCGGTCACTTAATCAAATACCGCTACTATCACGCCTTCGCTATTCGATTTCAGATTAGGCACGTGCAAGGTTCGTCCATTGAAACGCAATGGAATTGCGCTGGCCGGTGAGGTGGAAAAAAACATATCACGGGCGGTTAGAAACTGGCTGACGATACTAAACAGGAACGGCTGAGACAAATCTGTTTGCTGATTGTTATTATCATCATACAGAAACATGGCAATCACTGTTTTGGAGGCTGGTGTTATAGCTGCCGTAGATAACTCTACGTTGTTTACATGTAAAGAGTCCCGGCCTGCTACTGTGGCCTGGCTGGCGGTAAATAATGCCAGCACACTCTGCCCGTCATCTTTCGGCAATCCACTCAATAGTGTGCCGGCCAAACCCGAAGCGGGGATAGTACGCAAATACACCAATGGGTTATTATGGATAAATCCTTCGCGGTAATAATGTATCACCCTATCATTAGCCACACCACTTACAATTTCAAACTCATATTTGGTGTTCGCGGTAATTGTTTGTGGACCCCAAAGCCCCTCGGTATTGGTTGTTAAAGTCCAATTGGGAGAGGCGGAAAGGCGAGCACCGGTGGCGGGGTTTACTTCAAAAATTTTGACAGTCGCATTAGCATGTGGGCTATTTTCGCCAAGCGTCAAAGCCTTGCCGCTTACTTTTATTTCGGCACCCTGAACGGTGATGGCTGTAGTGGCGGGCGCTTGTCCTCCGTTAAAGAATTTATACATAGCCTCAAACGCTTCCGCGCTGGTGGCTACCTGGTAATGGTCTTGATTGGCCAGTTCCACATTGGTGGCGCCTGTAATGGTAGTGGCACCCGCAACTTCGTCTCCGGCCGATGAAATGTTTAAAGTAGGAACCTCATCGGCACTGCCGGCTACAGAGCTTTGTGACGAACTGCCGATGTGAACATAGTGTGCCACCTTAGCGGCACGTGCCGGGTTTTCGCAATAGCCATATCCTAAACCGCCACCGGCAGAGTGGCCTACCAAATCTACTTGTAAAGCACCGGTGCGTGCTAGTACGGTATCAATAAAAGCATCGAGCAACGCGTTGTTATCAGCCCCTTGCGCCAGTGTATTCCAATCAAAGGCGTACAGCAGATTATCGCAGTACCCGTTTGCATTAAACCGCATCACCTGATTGGCCCAGGTATCGCCCGAGGCTAAAAACCCATGACAGAAAATCACGGGGTGAAGCGTGTCGCACCGTTGGTTGGTGAGGGTGTCGCCCGGGGGATGATGGTCGCAGTCGTCTTTCTTGCAGGCCGTGTTGAATGTAAGCGAGAAAAGAACAAGAAAAGACGCAATGCCAAAAAAGGGAACGGATTTCTTCATGTCTCCAGTTTGTTTAAAACTAAAGTATGTAATAAAAGTTCTCCGTCAAGTGCAGGCGATACTATATCTCCTGGAGTTGCTCGCTTTCGTGGCTGTGTTTCATAATAATGTCCAGCGAAGTGCTGCTCGGGCTCAGCCTTTTGGCATTCAATAGTTTCTGCGTGGCGATGATTTCATCCAGTTGCTCGCGAAGGCTGCTGTCTTTGGCCATTTCGGCAGCCAGACGGGCTTGCTGTTCAGGCGTAGTTTCGCCATAGGCATAGAGTAAAAGAAGATCTTGTGTAGAGGTTTGATGCATACTGTTTATGTTTTTGTTGATTCTAAAACGACAGGCTTAAAAAATATTGTGTAGGCGTGAAGTTTTTTCAAATCTTTCAGTACTACAACAAATTTAGTTCTCTCTGGTAACGGAATAGGTCATTTTTACGGAGTAAAGTCGCAATAAATTAGAGGCTTCTTTTGTTTTAACGCGTAAATAGTAGGAGTTAGCAGAGTTGTCTATCCCCTGATTGACTCCCGTCACGGAAAGCGTAATTAATCCTCCGTTAAATGCCGTGCCGGAGGTAGTCGTACTGGCTAATAGTTGCGGAGTAGTTGTTCCGTTGGAGAGCGCATAAAATTCCGCGCCCATTTCTTCCGTGGCGGAAGCATCATAGGCAAATACATCTATAGCCGAAATATTAGCGCCATCCGGCAGCGAAACATTGGCAAACATAAAAGCATCTGTGCCGGCTGCACCGCCCTGCACCCAGCGCGCCTGCCCGGTACCAAAACCAGCAAAGGCAATACCGGAATTAGAAACCAAAAACGAATTCTGCAGGGCGAATGCCGATGCGGAGATAGATAGGTATCTTGTTTTGGGCGAAGCATATTGATAGCTTCCGGATGCCGGAACAGAAATATTCCCGTTTACCTCCAGTTTTTGTGATGTAGGTATTTGCCCGATGCCTACATTGCCACCGTTGTTATAGATATTGGACGAGTTAAGCACCCATTGTGTTCCGTTCCAGTAAGGGGTGTTTCCGGCTGCTGCACCATTGGTTAGCAAACCGGTGACTCCGGTAGGTCCGGCAACTCCTGCCGGGCCCTGCACACCTTGCACACCTTGCAGGCCTTGAATTCCTTGTAATCCTTGTGCACCTTGTAGTCCCTGAGGGCCTGTAGCTCCCGTGGCTCCTACTGCACCCGTTGCACCAGCAGATCCGGTGGGGCCGGTGGCTCCGGTTAGTCCCTGTGCCCCGGTAGCACCCGTTGCCCCGGTAGGGCCTATAGGTCCCCCTCCCGGTCCGGTTACTCCGGTAGGTCCGGTGGGGCCGGTAGGTCCGCCTCCCGGGCCCGTGATTCCGGTGGGGCCCGTGATTCCTTGCAGGCCAATCCCGGTGCTGCCGGTAGGGCCTGTGGTGCCCGTAGGGCCGGTATTGCCGGTGTTACCTTTTAGTCCTTGAATGCCAGACGGTCCGGTAGGTCCGGTAGCGCCTTGAATCCCTTGCGGGCCTGCATTGCCCTGTGGGCCGGTAACGCCAATAGGGCCTTGTGTGCCCTGCACCCCTTGCGGGCCTTGAGCACCGGTGGGGCCTGCCGGCCCTGAGCCGGAAAAGAGGGCATAAGGTACGCTCATTAACTGCGCGGTGCCCATGTCGGCATATCCGTTGCCATTATCCAATTCTACCTGCAAATATTTACTGTTGGACCCCCAGTTAACTGCGTTAAGCAATCCCTGATCCACGATACCTGTGCCAATAACCAGCGAAAACAAACCAAATGGATTGGTAACAGTGACATGATGTTCTTGATAAACGATGGTTCCGGAAGCAGATGCATCATGAATCGTCATTCGAACGACAATGTTTGTGTTGGGCAGCACTTGACCCGATGCATGGCGGGCTACCGCCTGATAATTAAATCCCTGTGGCACTTGTGCCTGCATTAAGCCCAGCATAAAAACACCAATGAAAACCGCCAAACCTTTTTTCATGAATTGATTATTTAAAACGAAAGTAATTTTTCTGCCCTCTTTGCTTCGCAAGGGATGGGTAATTTATGCCCTCGCGTATCATAAAAAAGTCCGCCCCCATTTGGGAGCGGACATATCGATAACCATTTAAAAAAACTTAAGAAGCGGTGCGCAGCACTACATTTCTTTCCTCCATCAGTTTACGAAGGTTAATGAGCGCATAACGCATTCTGCCGAGGCAAGTATTGAGCGGTGTTTTGGTATATTCAGATACTTCTTTGAAACTAAAGTTGAAGAAATGACGCAGAATAATCACCTCTTTTTGCTCTTCGGGAAGCAATTCAACTAATTCTTTTAAGCGGCCTTCAAATTTTTCCAATTGCACATGCTCCTGCACCGGTGTTTCGTCCACCTTCAGGTATCTGAAAATATCATCACCCTCACTGGTCACTACGCCCGGTCTGCGCTTCAGTTTACGGAAGTAATCGATGCAAAGGTTGTGCGCAATGCGCAACACCCAAGGGGCAAACTTGCCCTCTTCGTTGTAACGTCCGCTCCGCAAAGTGTCCACTGCTTTGATGAACGTATCTTGAAAGAGATCCTCGGCCAAGTACTGGTCTTTCACCATTAAATAGATGGATGTGTAAACCTTGTCTTTATGGCGATGAATCAAACTTTCTAAGGCAAACTCGTTGCCTTTCAGGTAGCTGTCTACCAGCTCCTGGTCGCTCATGATGGGTTTTTGCATAACCTTTTGTTTTATGCCCCGAAAAAATCCGGAACGGTGAATAATGGTAAAACGTAAAGGCTATGCGATAGGCGACTGTTAAGGGTGAAGAAGTTGCAAAAGCATCTCCGAACATACTTGCTGCAGGGGATACAATCGCACAAATCAACCTCCTGTTTGGGTTAATTGGTTCGATAAAAAATTACGTAAAGATGAGCCTGATAAAACTATTTTCGTTTCAGTAAATTACACTAAAAGTAGAGGCTCTTGCTATAGGCGTTTTGAATAATATATGTCCGAAGATAAAAAATTAAGTTTCAAAGTTCCAAATATTTCTCCGCAAAAGATTTTCATCAAAGGCGCTCGCGTTCACAACCTGAAGAACGTGGACGTAGAGCTGCCCAAGAACAAATTCATTGTGATTACCGGAGTATCCGGCTCCGGAAAATCTTCTCTTACCATCGATACTTTGTATGCCGAAGGGCAGCGAAGGTATGTAGAAACCCTTTCGAGCTATGCAAGTCAGATTCTTACCCGTATTGACAAACCGGATGTCGATTACATCAAAGGTTTGGCTCCTGCTATTGCCATTGAA
>CAYQRR010000210.1:0-4515 GCA_964419635.1 uncultured Chitinophaga sp.
CTATTAAACGCTTGGTGTGTTTTACATCGGTACATAAAACACAATAATCGAAATCCATTCCATTTACTTCAAATCCACTTTCTTTTTTGTTTAGTTCTGTAATGGGAGTGGAGTAATGAATTTGGGCAGTATGCCGTCTAAGGAAATCTTCTGCGTAAGTAATGAAGCTGTTTTGAAAATCGCTATCGAGCACGTCATAAAGTAGTCCATCTTCATTACTTAGAAAATAGAAGTGAAAGCTCTTAATCAGTTCAGCCATACTCATGTCCTCAGGTTCTGCAAAAAATGCTCGAGAGAAAGAGTTAAACACCAGCCTCATTTTATCGTTCATTTGTGTGCGTTTTGCAAAGGCAGCAAAACTCTCCGCATCAAATTTTTTATAGGTAGTAGCGAAATTGAAGTTAAGCAGGTTGATAAAGGGCAGGCCGAACGGATTGAGAAATGTTTTCCAATCTACGATGCCAAATTTGCGCAACTCCAATACGTTTATTAAAGGCGTATTATCTAAGCCCTTAAAACCCTGCTTTTTGTTTTTGTCAAATAAAATGGTGTAATCGTCTATGGGTATGAGATGCTTGTGTGCCCCTATCTTTTTTAGAAAATTCCGGAGGTTTAAATACTGTCTGAAAAAGCCATGAAAGCCGTGTTCTGTGCGTAGGGTTTCTCCGTTCGATTCAAACTCCCAACTACCCACTTTACCCCCCAGAAAATTTTCTTTCTCAAAAAGGTGCACACGAAAACCCCTCTCGGCCAGATTGCAGGCTGCGCTGATGCCGGCAATGCCGCCACCTATTACCGCTACGCTTTTGGGTCGAGTTAGTTTTTCAGGATGTGAAAGATCGGGCTCGTTAAGATTAATTCGGTAGTTCTGCAGTTTCTTCCTGATAAGTTTTTTCAGCATTTCGCTTGATGTTTTTGTTCCACAATTTGGTGAACTCGAAGGTCAACTCATCTGGTTTAATCAGCAGGTCATTCAGTTTTTCGCGGATGTGCCAATACTTGTTGCTCTCTAAAAAGGCAATGTCTTCTTCTACAATTTTCATGCTTTTCCGTAGCATGAACCATTTTGCAAACCAAGGATTATATTCAAAAATACGGTTCCAGGTGGTTATTTGAATCATCATTACATTGTCCTCATCTATTTCATAAAAATGTTCATAGATGACCATTTGACGAGCAGGCATGGTTAGGTGAGCAGGAAATCGAAGGTCTAATTGGCTACTGTGTGGAAACCAGTACCCGAAATGAGCCTCCACTTTATCTTCAAATCCAAAATATACTTTTTCAAAAATGCTGTTTTCATTATCGCGCAGATACCAACCCTGTAATGATTTTTCGGTCACCGTTAAGTGATAGTCGGGCTTTTCGCTGTGCAAATTACCCATGAGTGTTTTAATACTGTTTCGATGCACATGATTGATGTGGTGAGAATCAAATAAACTTTCGGCTACCAATTTCAGGTTGCCTTTTACCACATGGTAATTGTATACCATTGGCCAATGGTCGAGCTCCTTGAAGGGAGGAATAGTGGCTTCATTCTTTTTTTCAGCATCGCCAAAGTATGCCCATACTGCTTTGTGTTTTATCTGCGAATCGTAGCTTTTTATACATGCAGCCCGGGGAATCTTATCCTCAGGGGGCAGTGATGGGATATGTTCGCACTTGCCGGTTGCTCCAAATTCCCAACCATGGTAACCGCATTTGATGCGCTCCCCCTTTACGTATCCCAGCGAAAGATGAACATTCCGGTGGCAACATCTGTCTTGAAGCACTACCACTTTGCCGGTTTCGGTCTTAAAAATTACTATTTCTTCGCCTACAATTTTTCGTTTAAGGAGTGTTCCTTTCTTGAGTTCGTCTTCAAAACAAACAAGATACCACTGGTTGCTGATCATCTGCACATAGTTTCCCATAAAACAGCCGGCAAGTGTTGTTTGTTTAGCAAATCACGGACATGCTAATAAAAAAGCCCTCATAACATAATGCTACGAGGGCTTTGGTTTTTATCCGGTAAATTTCTGTCTAAAAGCAATAGCTGTTTTCTGCAATCAATTTGTCAGCAATTCTTCTGCGTGCAGCAATAGTATTATATGCATCATATTTGGTAAAGCGCTTCAGGCCCATCAGCATGATACGCAGCGTGTCACCATCGTTGAAAGAGGCAATGGCATGCTTGCCCGACAGGTTAATTCTCTCCAGTGCATCGCTGATGTACACGCGGGTTAAATCAATTTCTAAAGCACATGCTGCTTCGCCCTTAATACCCATCAATTTTTCTGTTTTTAGCACCACTGATTCGCAAGCAAATAATTCAATCAACATATCTGCCACATTCATGATTATCTCCTGCTCTTTTTCCAGGTTCTGCTGAAACTTCTGAACGGCTGCACCGGCAGTCATCAGAATCGCTTTTTTAGCATTTGCAATCGCTTTCTTTTCAGCCGCAAAAAAGTCATCACTGCTGTCACCGCCAAAGTCGGGCACACTCATCAGTTCTTTCTGCACAGCCATTGCCGGGGTAAATAAATCTACCTCTCCCTTCATTGCTTTTTTCACCAATTGACCTACCGATAGCAGTCGATTGATTTCATTGGTGCCTTCAAAAATGCGGTTGATTCGTGAATCGCGGTAGGCACGTGCCACTGGATATTCTTCGCTGAATCCGGTACCACCAAAAACCTGTACTGCCTCATCCACTACATAGTCCAAAACTTCGGAGCCAAATACTTTGAGAATAGCACACTCAATAGAATATTCCTCGGCTGCTTGCAACTTAGCTTGCACTCGGTCTTTGCCTTTAGCTGCCAAATCATTGATCATATCGTCTATTAAGCCGGCAGTGCGGTAAGTGGCTGCATCGCAGGCGTAAATTTTTACAGCCATTTCAGCCAGCTTATGTTTAATAGCGCCAAAGGAGGAAATAGGCACGTTGAATTGTATGCGCTCATTGGCATATTTTATGGCGGTGGTGCATGATTTTTTGGATCCGCCCAAAGCCAATACGCAAAGTTTGTATCGGCCAATGTTTAAAACGTTGAACGCAATTTTGTGCCCTTTACCAATTTCGCCCAACACATTTTCAACAGGCACTTTCACGTTTTGAAAAAACACCTGACGGGTAGATGAACCTTTAATACCCAACTTATCCTCTTCGCTGCCCAGCGATATTCCTTCGCTCTTGGCATCCACAATAAAACCAGTGAATTTTTCTCCATCAATTTTTGCAAAAACGGTAAAAATATCGGCAAATCCACCATTGGTGATCCACATTTTCTGCCCGTTTAATACGTAGTGTTTTCCATCTTCGGTCAACACGGCTTTGGTCTTTGCACCCAGTGCATCGCTACCACTTCCGGGTTCGGTCAAGCAGTAGGCAGCTTTAATATCACCGTTTGATAAACCCGGTAGATATTTTTGTTTTTGCTCATCCGTTCCAAAATACAGAATTGGTAGTGTTCCAATCCCAGTGTGCGCTGCAAAAGCTGCTGCAAACGAATGTCCTTTGCCAATTTCCTCGTTAATAATGGTGTCTGTCACCAGATCGGTTCCCATACCACCAAAATCTTCCGGAACTGCAGCTCCGAGGAGTCCCAAATCCGCACTTTCCTTAAGTAAAGAGATTACTAAAGCAGGATCTTGTTTGTCAATTTTTTGAATATTAGGGAATACACGGCTGGTGATAAAATCTTCCGCTGTTTGACCAAACATTTTTTGTTCGTCACTAATCTGTTCTTTAATAAATGTGTTTGCAGCAGTAGATTCTTTTACAAGAAATTCTCCGCCTTTAAGGACTTTGTTTGTTACTGTTTCTGTGCTCATTGTGTTTTAATTGATAATTATTAAAGATTAGAGTCTCTCAAAAATTCCGGCAATGCCTTGTCCACCACCAATACAAGCTGAAACCATTCCGTATTTGTTGTTTCTGCGTTGCATTTCACCAATTAGTTTTTGGAATAAGTAAGTTCCCGATGCGCCCAGCGGGTGACCAAGAGCCACTGCTCCACCATTTACGTTAATGATATCTGTGTTCAATTTTGCTTCTTGAATAACAGCTAGTGACTGCGCTGCAAATGCTTCGTTCAGCTCAATCAAATCAATGTCGCTCAGTTTTAAACCTGCTTGCTTCAACGCTTTTGGAATAGCGTTTACCGGGCCAATACCCATTATGGTCGGGTCAACACCCACGCTGGCAGTAGTTACCATACGTGCAATGGGTTGAAGGTTTAATTCTTTAACTACACGCTCACTTACTACTAAAACAAACGCAGCAGCATCCGATGTTTGCGATGAGTTACCGGCAGTAACCTGTCCACCATTTTTGAACGCAGGTTTCAATTTTGCCAGTCCTTCAATAGATGTATCGGCACGTGGGCCTTCATCTTGTGATACGGTGAACTTGCGTGATTTCTTTTTGCCGTCTTCGAAATAAACTTCTTCCACCTCTACAGGAACAATATCCGCAGCAAACTTGCCTGCTTCAATTGCCGCCATGGCTTTTTTGTGGCTGTTCAACGA
>CAYQRR010000210.1:4525-5251 GCA_964419635.1 uncultured Chitinophaga sp.
CTTCACGGCTGATGCCGTATTTGGCAGCAACGTTCTCTGCAGTCAAACCCATTCCGATGTAATACTCAGGATGGTCTTTAGCGATTTCGTAATTGGGAACAGTTTTGTATCCCACCGTTGGAACAAGCGACATGCTTTCAGTTCCGCCTGCAATAATTACATCGGCCATGCCGGCCTTAATTTTTGCCGTAGCCAACCCAATTACTTCTACACCGCTACCGCAGTAACGGTTCACGGTCATTCCCGGAACTTCTACCGGCAATGAGCGCACTGCTACCCAACGAGCCATTTGCAACCCTTGTTCTGCTTCGGGAACTGCATTGCCCACAATCAAATCATCTACACGTGATGGATCGAGTTGAGGATCCTTTTTTAATAAATCCTGAATGGCGTAGTAAGCCATGTCAACGGGTGTCATAAAACGGAAACCTCCGCGTTTTGCTTTGCCAATGGCAGTTCTTGAACCGGCTATGATATATGCTTCTTGTGACATGATATTTTGATTTAAATGTTTTGAATGAATTAGTTTCTCAATGGTTTTCCGCTTGTCAAAATGCTTTGAATTCTTTCCAAAGTTTTCTTTTCACCGCATAGCGATAAGAACGCTTCTCTTTCCAAATCCAACAGATATTTTTCGGTCACTTTTGATTCGGAAGTTAAGTCACCACCGCAAAGCACGTAAGCAATTTTCTGTGCAATCTTAAAATCGTGTTCGCTGGCATAAGC
>CAYQRR010000211.1:0-5249 GCA_964419635.1 uncultured Chitinophaga sp.
ATACTTTTCGTCCGGCCTGTGTTTTAAACTCTACCTTGAGTGATTCAGGAATGCGCTTTACGCTGCCATCTGCATTTTATTCGTCATAGTTCAAGGCTTGTATACAAAGACCGCTGGGGATGTAATACTTAGCGGTGGTCACTTTAAGCATGGTATTATAAGAAAGCGGTTTGGTAACCTGCACCAGCCCCTTGCCGTATGTTTTTTGCCCAATCACTACACCGCGGTCGTAGTCCTGCATGGTGCCCGAAACAATTTCGGAGGCTGAGGCGCTCATTGAATTGGTAATCATTACCAGTGCGATTTTGGTATCGCTGGGGTCGTTTAAGGTTTTAAAAGTGTTGTTCCACTCATCCACCTTGCCTTTGGTAGTTACCACTAACTTATTCTTCTCTACAAAAATATTGACAATGTTAACGGCTTCGTTGAGCAGCCCCCCGGGGTTGCCGCGCAAATCCAAAATGACTCCTTTCATATCCGGATTGGCTTTCTTCAGGCTGTCAAAGGCATCCTTAACATCCCGGCCTGCATGTTCGTTAAATATTTTTAGTTTAATGCAAGCCACATCCGGTGTAATCATACCATAGAAGGGCACACTGGTTTCCTGAATTTCTTCGCGTTTTAACTGAATGCTGAGCGGCTTTACTTCGGTTCCGGCTTCTTTCCTCTCCAGGTTTAATGATAGTATGCTGTTGGGTTGCCCAATTAGCACCTTCTCTACATCTGCCTTGCTGCGTTTGTCGGTTGATGCGCCATCTATGGATTTTATTACGTCACCGGCTTTGATACCGGCCTTGTCGGCCGGTTGGTTTTGCCATACCTCGGTGACCACCGGCAGGCCGTTCATCATTTCAAACTCAATACCGATGCCGCCAAATTTGCCGCCCTGTTGTATCCGTGCATTTTCAATCTGTGATTCGGAGAAGTAGTTGGTAAAAGGGTCCAGCGTTTTCAGCATGCCATCTATGCAGTGGCGCATCAGCTGCGATGGTTCCACCTCATCTACGTAGTAATTATTCACCTCTTTGTAAAGCGAACTGAACACATCAATGTTCTTCGATATTTCAAAGTAACCATCTACCGCAGAGGTTAGTGAGACTACCACTGCAAGGGCTACCAAAATTTTTATGCCGGTACGTTTCATTGTTCTATACTGCTTTGCCCGGGGGCGATTGATTCAATTATTTTTTAGCCAGAATTTCCTTCATCTTTTTTTCATCGTTCAGTATCTCTATGGCCTTTTCCAGTTCTTTATCCCACTTCTGCGAAGCCTGAATGCGACCGGAGGTCAGGTAATAGCGAGCGATAATTTCTTCTTCGAGCAAACTCTTTATCTGTGCTTTTTCTTTCTCAAAATCTTTTTGCTTATCGCTTTGCATGGTTTTTTCCATGGATTCAAAATCGACTTGTAGCCCACCGAAGTAATTTTCTTTTTCGGCCGTTTTTTTAAAGTCTTCCAATAGCTTTTCGCTGCGGGTTGTATAGGTGTAGTCTTGTTTTTTGACCCATTCCACAAATTCGTTGTAGGCGGCATCGCTGAGTGTAAACTGCTGCGGGTCGCCTATTTTTTCGGTACGGGCGCGGTACTGGTTGGCATAGTCAAACAACAAACTTTTGGTCACCAGCGAAAACGCAATATTCGATAGCTTTTCGCCTTCGGCTTTCACATCCGGGTCCACGCCTCCGCCATCATACACCGTTCTGCCGTTCTTGGTTTTAAAGGCCACTTTCAGCGAATCGGGAATTCTTTTCACGCTGCCATCTTCATTTTTTTCGGCATAGTTAATGGCCTGAATGCACCGGCCGCTGGGGATGTAGTATTTAGCGGTAGTCACTTTTAGTTTTCCGTTAAAGGGCAGCGAAAGTGTGGTTTGCACCAGGCCTTTGCCATACGTTCTTTCACCCACCACTACGGCACGGTCCAGGTCTTGCAGGGACCCCGACACAATTTCGGCAGCAGAAGCTGAGCCCCCATCGGCCAACACTACCAGCGGTATTTTTAAATCCACCGGGTCGTTGAGCGAATAAAAAGATTTGTTCCAGTCGGCTGAACTCTTTCCCTTGGTAGACACAATCTCAATGTTTTTATCTACAAAGATGTTGGCCACATTGATAGCCTCATTCAGCAGCCCTCCGGGGTTACCGCGCAGGTCGAGCACCAGTCCTTTCAGTTTATGTTTGCTTTCGAGGGCGGTGAGCGCATTTTTTACTTCGGCACCGGCCCGGTCCGTAAAGCCCGATAACAAGATGTAACCTATCTTATCGTTCAGCATGCCATAGTAGGGTACGTTTTTGATTTTGATTTCTTCCCGAATCATTTTCACCTCCATCTCCTTTTCGGAGCCATCGGCCTGCAACCGCAATATTTTTACATTGACCTCCGTGCCCGCTTTACCTTTGAGCATGGCACTCACTTGTTCGGTTTTATAGTTTTTGGCGCTTTTGCCGTTCACCTCAAATATTTTGTCTCCGGCCCGCAGCCCGGCCCGTGCAGCCGGAAAACCCTCATATGGGTCGGTGATGATGACCCAATCATTTTTAACCCCTATCAGTGCACCAATACCTCCGTATCTGCCGGTGGTTTGGGTGCGGTAATCGTCCATTTCCTCTTCCGGAATAAACTCGGTGTAAGGGTCCAGATTGGTGAGCATTTCGTGAATGCCCGCCCGCATCAGCTTTTCGGGTTGCAGGGTGTCTACATAAAAAGTGTTCAACTCTTTGTAAAGCGTGGCAAAAATGTCGAGGTTTTTGGTGATTTCGAAGTAAGAAACATTGGTAAAGGCCAGCGTGCCCAGCAGGACTACCGGCAACAGCAACAGCAGTATTTTTCTTTTGAAACTTAGCATAGAATGGTAATGCGTAACAATTCCTTTTTCAGATTAAAAATTGATGTGGATGCACCACACTCCTCAAACATAATTTTTTAACGCTGACTTGGTGAATTAGTTTCCCGGGGCTTAAACCATTTAAAGTATTTTTCACAATCGAGGCAAATGTGAAATGGCGGAAACAAAGAGCAAATATCTTTTTTTGAAGCGAAAGGCGCCACTTAAAATACACACAATCCACGTGTAATTAATTCAACACACCAGGCGTTCAATCCTTGCACATTTCTATCTTCGCCCCCCGACCGCGGGCACACATCGGTTTCATTCCGAAATCCGACATTCGAAATCCGCCATTTAACAGATGCCAAAGAATCCTTCCATTCAGCACACGCTTATTATCGGCTCGGGGCCCATCATTATCGGGCAAGCTTGCGAATTTGATTACTCCGGTTCACAGGCGGCACGTTCGCTCCGCGAGGAAGGGATTGAGGTAACGCTGCTCAACAGCAACCCCGCTACCATTATGACCGACCCTGTGGTAGCCGATAATGTGTATCTGGAGCCTATCTCTATCGAGAGCATTGTAAAAATATTGGAAGAGCAAAAGCAACGTGGCCACGTGATTGATTCGGTGCTGCCTACCATGGGCGGACAAACTGCACTGAACCTTTACATGGAAGCCAACGAGTTGAAGATTTGGGAAAAATATAACGTGCAGGTGCTGGGTGCCGATGCCAAAGCCATTACTAAAACCGAAGACCGCGAAGAGTATCGCAAGTGGATGATTGAATTGGGTATAGGTGTGGCTCCGGGCATTACCTGCAATTCTTTTTTGGAAGGAAAAGAAGCAGCACAAAAAACCGGCTTTCCCTTAGTGATTCGCCCATCGTTTACGCTCGGTGGTTCGGGTGGCTCGTTTGTGCACACCAAAGAAGAGTTTGACGAAAAACTGAAACGCGGTTTGGAAGCCAGCCCCGTGCACGAGGTATTAGTAGAAAAAGCCGTGCTGGGATGGAAGGAATTTGAGCTGGAGGTGATGAAGGACATTAAGGGAAACTTTGTGGTGATCTGCACGGTAGAGAATTTTGACCCGATGGGAATCCATACCGGTGATTCCATTACGGTGGCACCGGCCATGACCTTGAGCGATACCGCTTACCAGCGCATGCGCGATTACGCCAAAACCATGATTTGCGACCTGCCGGGCTTTGCCGGTGGTTGCAATATTCAGTTTTCCATCGACCCGGTTACCGAAGATATTATCTCGATAGAAATGAATCCCCGCGTGTCGCGTTCTTCGGCTTTGGCGAGCAAAGCCACCGGTTATCCTATTGCAAAGATTGCCGCCAAGCTGGCGATTGGCTACACTTTGGACGAACTCAAAAATCAAATCACCAAAACAACATCTGCGTTTTTTGAACCCGCCTTAGATTACACCATTGTAAAAATACCCCGCTGGAATTTCGACAAGTTTGCCGGTTGCGATGATACCCTCGGTTTGCAAATGAAAGCCGTGGGCGAGGTAATGGGCATTGGCAGAAGTTTTCAGGAAGCCCTGCAGAAAGCCTGTCAGAGTTTAGAAAACAACCGCATTGGCCTGGGTAGTGATGGCAAACAGTGGGTGAGCCCCGAGGACATGCTGCAGGGCATTAAAAACGCATCGTGGGACAGGCTCTTCCGCATTTATGATGCGCTGAAGCTGGGCGTGCCCATGAAAACCATTCAGGAGATTACCCGCATAGACCCTTGGTTCCTGAATCAGATTATGGAGCTGGTGGAAGTAGAGCGCGTGTATCGCAAGCGGGAGTTGGAGAGCATTACTGCCGATGAAATGCAGGAACTGAAAGAGAAAGGCTACAGCGATTTGCAACTCGCATATCTCACTAAAACTACCGAAGACGAAGTTTACAATTACCGCACCAGGCAGCTGGGCATCCGCAGAATTTACAAACTGGTGGATACCTGTGCAGCTGAGTTCGAAGCCTTAACGCCTTACTATTATTCTTCCTTCGAAAAAACATCTACCACCACAGCACTCGAAACCAACGAGAGCAAGGTGAGTGCCAAGAAGAAAGTGATTGTGCTGGGCAGCGGCCCTAACCGCATCGGGCAGGGTATTGAATTTGACTACTGCTGTGTGCATGGTGTGCTGGCCATTAAAGAAGCAGGTTACGAGGCCATTATGATGAACTGCAATCCCGAAACCGTTTCCACTGACCCTGACATTGCCGACAAACTTTACTTTGAGCCGGTGTTTTGGGAACACCTGCGCGAGTTGATTGAGCACGAAAACCCCGAAGGCGTCATTGTGCAGTTGGGCGGACAAACGGCCTTGAAACTTTCGAAGAACTTACACGAAAGCGGCATCAAAATCATTGGCAGCAGTTACGATGCCATGGATATAGCCGAAGACCGCGAGCG
>CAYQRR010000212.1:0-5220 GCA_964419635.1 uncultured Chitinophaga sp.
AATATTCGTGCCGGACTGGAGGATAACTTCTATTTACCGGAAGGCGAAATGGCCAAGAGTAACGGAGAGTTGATTGATGCCGCTGCTAAACTGGTTCGAATGCTAGGGAGAGAAGTGGCTTCAATTTCCGAAACACGTACATTGCTTAACATCCCTTTCAAAAATTGATACATGTTTCAACAGGACTTATTTAAAGATAAAGTGGCACTGGTGACGGGGGGCGGTAGTGGAATCGGTTTTGCTATTGCGAAGCAACTTCTGCAGTTGGGCGCAAAGGTCATTATTTCTTCGCGCAAAGAGGAACGATTAAAAGTGGCCGTGGAGCAGCTTTCGGCCTTTGGGCCGGTGCGCTATCAATTGCTGGATATAAGGGACACCGAACAGGTAGAAGCTCTGGCGAAGAACATTCAGGAGGCAGAAGGTAAGTTGGATATTTTAATCAACAATGCCGGAGGACAGTTTCCCTCACCGGCCGAAGACATTTCTTTTAAAGGATGGAATGCCGTTATCAATAATAATCTCAACGGCACATTTTATGTGACGCAAACCATGGCGAAGACATTCTTCATTCCCTCCGGGTGCGGCAATGTGGTCAATATTATCGCCAACATTTTCAGAGGGTTTCCGGCAATGGCACACACCGGTGCAGCAAGGGCCGGGGTTGAAAATCTAACAATGACTTTGGCTGTGGAGTGGAGTAAGTATAATATTCAAGTGAATGCAGTAGCTCCGGGAATTATTAAAAGCACCGGGCTGGACCAATATCCCCCTGAGTTTTTGGCCGGCATCGAAACAGCTATTCCGGCTAAGCGATTGGGCACGGTGGAAGAAGTGGGATACATCACCTTATTCCTTTGCAGCCCCATGGCAAAGTTTATTACAGGCGAAACGGTGTATGTAGATGGCGGACAGCGCTTGTGGGGAGACCTCTGGAAGATGTAATCTACTTCCACACCTTGCGATAGCACTCTTCCTCTTTCAGTTGCTCAATTAGTTTTCTGGTAAACAATGTCGCCCCCTCGTTATTCAAGTGCATGGCATTGTAAAACAAATCGCGCTGATAGCATATTTCATCCTGCGAAAAATCGAGGTAACAGATTTGATGCTTTTTGCTGAGTGCCGTGAATGTGTGCAATATCTCATCCCGGTTTTTGGTGAATTTTTGTCCCTCAATATATTCCGGTGCATGAACCAAGATTACTTCTATGTTCTGCTTTTTGCAAGCAGTTAAATAGTCGTCCAGTAAATGGAGTGTAGGGGTATCTATTTTTGGTTCAAAATACTTCATACTCTTTTTAGCTGTTTCCAAATCAGCATTCCAGGTTCGGTATTGCGGTTCATAACCTTTCACTCTTTTTATGCCATTCGACTTATCGCCTTTCACCAACCGGCTAACCGTTTCAAATGCATCCCTGTTGCCATAATATCGCACCAGCGGTAGCAGATAGTCGGCCAGGGTAAAGCCTTCGTATTCTCTGGTGAATTTCAGGAACGTAGGCTCCCAAAGCATATAAGGCAAAAACTGCTCCTGATTATACAACTCAGCCCGGTGAAGGAGCGACCACACATCCACCGAATGGATAATTAACTTGGGTGGAGGATTTTTACGGAGCATTCGGAGATGCCTTAAATATTGCAGGTGCAAGGCATGACCATCTATGCCGATGTTGTAACAAGGATGCTCCAGACTATCTTGCATCATGGTGGGGTCAAATTGCACCCAGGCTCTCGAACTGCCGTTGATGATAATATCCGCATGCAGCGTCCCGTTTTCTATATCATTCCAGGTAGCATATTCCCCCATAGCATAGCTGTTAGATTCTTTCAGTGTCTGGGAAATAAACAGGTCTGCTCCATAGCTTCCGGCAAAGAGAATAGAGAAGAACAATAAGAGTTGTAGCAGGAATTTTTTCAACGTTAGAACTGGAAATAGATGAATTGCTGTTTGGAACCACCCCAATAAAATATGCCTATAATCAATAAGTAGTAAAAGCTCCAACGCAGCAGTGCCGGCTTGTTCACAAAGCATTGTTCAATGGCATAGGCCTGTTCTCGTCCCAGCCATTCTACCGCAAAGAAGAGGAAGCATAGAAGGATGGTGGGGATGGATTGCTTGCCATAAGTAAAATGGGGCACAAAGAAAAAACTTGGAGAAAAGATACCGGCAATATGTGTGAACGCCTGCGATAGCGTATCGGAACGGAAAAAAATCCAGGCCAGCACTGTTAAGCAAAAGGTAACAAGGATGGATACCAACTCACGGAGGGAGGGCAGCCATTTACCGGCTGCTACGGTGTTCAAATTGTTTCTGTTGGTATGGAAAAGGATGGATGGAAGGATATAGACAGCATTTAGCAAACCCCAAAAGATGAACGTCCAGTTGGCTCCATGCCAAAAGCCGCTCACCAGAAAGATGATAAATGTATTGCGCACTTTTATCCAAAGGCCACCCTGGCTGCCTCCTAATGGTATATAGAGATAATCGCGAAACCAGCCCGAAAGCGAGATGTGCCATCTCCGCCAGAATTCGGCTACATCTCTACTGAAATAAGGAAACGAAAAATTGCGGAGTAGCTCTATACCAAATAAACGGGCGGTGCCCAGGGCTATGTCCGAATAACCCGAGAAATCGCCATAAATCTGAACGGCAAAAAACACTCCTCCCATAAAAAGGGTGCTGCCCGAGTAGTCGGCAGTGTGGGCAAAGATGGTATTGGCATATTGCGCACATTGATCGGCAATGACTATCTTTTTGAATAAGCCCCACAGCATTTGTTTTAATCCATCCACCGCCTGCGCCTGCCGGAAGGTACGTGGATTTTTGATTTGAGGCAGCAGGTGAGTGGCTCGCTCAATTGGGCCTGCAACCAGCAAAGGGAAAAAGCTGACAAATACACTGTAGTCTATAAAGTTGCGCTCCGCTTTGATTCTGTTTTTGTAGATATCAATGACATATGATAAACCATGAAAGGTGTAAAACGAAATACCAACCGGCAAAATTACTTTCAGCGTCCACGGGTTTACTTGCCATCCCAATGGCGATACGGCTTCTGCGAAAGAAGTTGCAAAGAAGTTGTAATATTTAAAAACGCCCAGAAAACCGAGGTTCACTAAAATGCTTAACCAAAACCAAAATGTTCTTGCTTTGGAATTAGGGGCCTCTTCCATTTTTAATCCCGTTATATAATCGAGCAGCGTAGAGAAGATGAGCAGAAATAAAAAGCGCCAGTCCCAACAGGCATAAAAGAAATAACTGCTCCCCAGCAACAGGAGATTTTGTAACCGCAGACGACCGCGCGTGGCAAACCAATACAACACAAACACCACGGGCAGAAAGAAGGCAAAGTTCAAAGAGTTAAACAGCATGGCTGCCCGGTGGTCCTGTTAGTATTAGTGTGGCGGAGGAGGGATATTTATTATATAGCAGGAAAACTATCGGGGTCAGCTTCGTTCATTAATCCGTAGATGACTTCAAAAATCTGTTCTGCGTTTGGCTTGGCAAAATAGTCGCCATCGCTGCCATAAGCTGCGCGGTGGTCTTTGGCCGAGATGGTGCGTGGCTCACTATCCAGCCAGCGGAATGCACTTTGGTCTTCAAACACTTTTTTGAACATGTATGCCCCGGCACCACCGCTCACGTCCTCATCCAGAAACACCACCCGGTTGGTTTTTTTTACCGAGTCTATAATGCTGTGGTGGATATCAAATGGCAAAAGCGTTTGCACATCTATGAGTTCTACCGATATGCCCACCTCCGCCAACTGTTCTATTGCTTCCTGTGCCACCCGTACACAACTGCCGTAGGTCACCAGCGTTACATCTTCTCCTGTTTGCAGCACCTCCGGCACACCTAAAGGCACCGTAAAGTGCTCTATGTTATCAGGCAATACCTCCTTTAGTCGGTATCCGTTCAGGCATTCAATCACCAGGGCCGGCTCATCGCTTTGCAGCAGGGTATTATACATGCCCGCGGCCTGCGTCATGTTGCGCGGCACACACACATACATCCCCCGAAGGGCATTAATAATCATCCCCATGGGTGACCCGGTGTGCCAGATACCCTCCAGCCGATGTCCGCGGGTGCGCACAATCAAAGGTGCTTTTTGAATGCCCTTGGTGCGATATTGCAGCGTTGCCAAATCATCGCTCAGGGTTTGCAGGCCATAGAGCAAATAATCCAGGTATTGAATTTCGGCAATGGGTCTATAACCGCGGAGTGCCAGCCCGATGCCCTGCCCCATAATGGTCGCTTCGCGAATGCCGGTGTCAAAAATCCGGCTTTCTCCGAATTTTTCCTGCAGACCATTGAAGCCCTGATTCACATCGCCAATCTTGCCTACATCTTCGCCAAAAGCAACCAGCTGCGGATACTGCTCCAGCATTTTTTCAAAAGCAGTATTTAAAATTTCAAACCCGTTAAGAGTAGGGGAGGAGTCGGAATAAATAGCCGGCACTACCGGCACTTTACAGGCATTCCAATCCGTTTCGCTGTGCAGATGGCTGCTGTATTCGTTCTGATATTTCTGCTCATAGGCCAGCAGGCGGTTTTTTAACTCGGTGGCGCTGTGCAGCCCTTCGCCCCGCACCAGCCGCAGTATTTTTTTGCCGGCTTTCAAAATGTCTTTACGGATAGGGTCTATGGAACTCCTGAGTTCCTGTATGGCGGCTGCCACCTCCTCGGTGAGGGAAGTTTCCTCCTGCACGGCCTCCATCCATCCAATGGCTTCGGCTATTTCTTCTTTTATGGGCGATGAAAACCTGCGCCACGCTGCTGCCTTTCCTTCCTTCACTTCCTGCGTGGCAGCGGCATAAATGGCATCACATTCCTCGGCACTGGCCAGTTTGTTCTCCATCATCCATTCGCGCATTTTCTGAATGCAGTCAAAGTCTTTTTCCCATTGCAGCCGCTCGGCACTTTTATAGCGCTCGTGCGAGCCCGAGGTGGAGTGCCCCTGCGGTTGGGTTACCTCAATGATGTGAAACAAAGCCGGAATATGCGTTTGGCGCATCTTTTCAATTCCTCGTCTATAAGTGTCCACCAGTTTGGGATAATTCCAGGCTTCGCATACATAAATGTCTATTCCGCGACCGGCTTCATCGGTCTGAAAGCCCTTCAGAATTTCGGAGATACTCTCTTTAGTGGTTTGATACTTCTTGGGCACCGAAATGCCATAGCCATCGTCCCACACAAAAACTGCCAAAGGTACCTGCTGTACTCCG
>CAYQRR010000213.1:0-5214 GCA_964419635.1 uncultured Chitinophaga sp.
CAATAAACTGGACAATATCGCTGCCGAAAAAAGTGGCGAGGTTAAAAAGTCTAATCCAATACCTTTTTATAAAAGAACTCGTTGGGTTGCCGCATTCGTATTAATAGGTATCGTTTTCTTAGGCTATAAATCAGTGGATTGGGGAACGCACTTAGGTCGTCAACAAGGTTATCAGCCTACCCAGCCCATTCGTTACTCACATGCCTTACATGCCGGAAAACACAAAATTGAGTGCCAGTATTGCCACAGTACAGCGAATAAAGGCAAGCACGCTAATATTCCATCGGTGAACACTTGCATGAACTGTCACAAACAAGTGAACAAAGGACCTGTTTACGGTACGGATGAAATTGCCAAGATTTATGAGGCTGTGGGTTGGGATCCGGTTGCTAAAGATTACACTAAAGAGCCAAAACCGGTGGAATGGGTTAGGATTCACAACTTGCCTGACCACGTTTACTTCAACCATGCTCAACACGTAAATGCCGGTAAAGTACAATGTCAGACTTGTCACGGTCCAATTGAAACCATGGAGGAGGTTTATCAGTATTCTCCGCTCTCTATGGGTTGGTGTATTAACTGCCACAGAAACACCGAAGTTCAGTTTGCTTCTAACAATTATTACTCAGCGTATGAAAAGATACATGAGCAATTGAAAAATAAAGAAATATCTAAGGTAACAGTTGATAAAGTGGGTGGAACGGAATGTCAACGTTGCCACTACTAGTAATCATATCAATTATAGAAATAGAATAAGAATCACAAGAATAAATTTCCCATGGAAAAAACATACTGGAAAGGAATTGAGGAAAAAGAACAACTGGAAGGTTTTCGTGAGGTTGCCAATAAGGAATTTCGTGAAGAACTACCTATTCTCGGTGCCATCACTGAGCCAATTTCCACCGGCAAAAGCAACAGAAGAGACTTTCTGAAAATGCTAGGCTTTAGTGTAACTGCTGCTGCCGTGGCAGCTAGCTGCGATATGCCTGTTCGTAAGTCAATCCCTTATGTTTGGCGCCCGGAAGAAATCGTACCCGGTATTGCCAATTATTATGCGTCTTCCATGTGGCAAGGTGGCGATTACTGTTCGCTTTTAGTTAAAACAAGAGAAGGTCGTCCTATAAAAGTAGAGGGCAACAAGTTATCATCCATCACCAAAGGCGGTACAAGCGCACGTGCTCAGGCAAGCGTATTGAGCCTGTATGATGGCTCACGCTACCGCAATGCAAAAAGAGGGAATGAAAATATTACCTGGGATAAGGCGGATGCTGAAATTGGAGAGAAGTTGAAAGCAATCTCTGCATCAGGAGGAAAAACGGTGCTCTTTTCTTCCTCCGTTATCTCCCCTTCCACAAAATCGATCATTGCAGATTTTGTAGCCTCCTTACCGGGTGCCGAACATCTTGTGTATGATGCCGTTTCCTACTCAGGCATTTTAGATGCTAATGAGAAAACATTTGGAAAGAGAAGTATCCCCGCTTACAACTTTGGAAAAGCCAAAGTGATTTTAAGTGTTGGTGCCGATTTTCTGGGTACTTGGGTTTCACCGGTTGAATTCTCAGCTGATTATTCTACTACTAGAAAAGTGAGCAAGGAGAAGGCTGAAATGAGTCGTCATATTCAGATCGAGTCGATGCCAAGTATTACCGGATACAAGGCAGATACCAGAATTTCAGTTAAGCCAAGCGAGGAGTTATCTTCTTTGGTGGATATTCTGAATGTAGTTACCGGTGCAGGTGCTGCTAAAAATGCAAAAGTTGCAAAGGCTGCTGAAGAATTAAAGTTGGCTGGTGCAGGTAATGCATTGGTAGTGTGTGGCGTTAACAGTGCAGATGCGCAGGTTATCGTTAATGCTATTAATAATGCATTGGGAAGTTATGGTTCTACCATCACATGGGATAGACCTTACAATACCAAACAGGGTTCCGATAAGTCTATTGTTCAATTAGCGGAAGGCTTAAATAACGGTTCCGTTAAAGCAGTTTTGTTCCTGGATTCTAATCCGGCTTATTCATCTCCTGTAAAAGGATTGGCCGAAGCCATTAAAAAAGCAGAACTATCCGTTTCGTTTGCTAACAGAGCAGACGAAACAGCACAGTTGTGTAAATATGTTTGTCCTGACAACCATTGGTTAGAAAGTTGGAACGATTTAGAGCCTAAAGCTGGGGTTTATAACACTGTTCAACCAACTATTTCTAAGTTATTTGACACAAGACCCGTACAGGAAACCCTTCTAAAATGGTCCGGTAAAACAGGTTCTTACTACGATTTTATTCAAAAATATTGGGAGAATAACATTTACGGAAAACAGACCAAGTATTCTGGATTCTGGGCATTCTGGGATAATGCAGTTCATGATGGCGAAATTGTATTAGATGCTTCCGGTAGTGCGGCAAGTTTCGATAGTTCCTCATTAAGTACCGCTGTATCTAACCTGTCGGCTTATGTTGCTACTTTGGGTGATGCTCAGGTAAGACTATATGAGTCCGTTGCAATTGGCGATGGCAGTTGGGGTGACAATCCATTCCTGCAGGAACTTCCTGATTCTGTATCAAAAGTAGCTTGGGGCAATTTTATAGCAGTTAACCCTCGTTGGTATGTTAAAAACGGCTATAATATTGATCCGGACTTTAAAGAAAAGAGATATGCTGTTGCCAAACTTACAGTAGGTGGTGAGAGCATAGAACTTCCTGTTGTGGGTGTTCCCGGAACCCCCGAAGGCACATTTGGTGTAGCCTTGGGTTATGGTAGAACATCTCCAAACCATTCTGATTTGCAGGTTGGTGCCAATGCATTTAAATTGTTGGCTAAGTCCGGTGATTCATTTAATACCATCAGCAAAGCTTCAATTGCGAAAACAGAAGCTACTGATTTAGTGGCTATTACGCAAACACACTTTAATATTACTTTACAGGATTTAGGGGGTGTGAAAACCCGTAAAACGGTTAAAGAAACAACACTTAAAGAGTACGTTAAGAATCCTGCTCCGGGCAACGAAGACAGAGCTCACATTATGGAAGAAATGGTGACTCTATATTATGAGCATACCAAGCCGGGGCACCATTGGACCATGGTAATTGACCTTAACAGCTGCGATGGATGCGGAGCTTGTGTGGTAGCATGTAATGTAGAAAATAACGTTCCGGTAGTCGGTAAGGATCAGGTTATTCGTGCCAGAGAAATGCACTGGCTGCGTATCGACCGTTACTACACCGGTGAAGCCGATAATCCGGATGTGGTATTCCAGCCAATGCTTTGTCAGCATTGCGATAATGCGCCCTGCGAAAACGTGTGTCCGGTGGCTGCCACCAACCACAGCAGCGAGGGGATGAATCAGATGGCATATAACCGCTGTATCGGAACCAGATATTGCGCTAACAACTGTCCGTATAAGGTGAGAAGATTCAATTGGTATGACTATCAGCAGGCAGATGCATTCGACAAACGATATGGAACTTCTAACGACCAGAATGTAGCCTCCGAATACCTTGGATTACATGAGCCACTCACCAGAATGGTATTAAATCCGGATGTTACCGTTCGCTCTCGCGGTGTAATGGAAAAATGTTCATTCTGTGCTCAGCGTCTACAAGCTGCAAAATTGGAAGCGAAGAAGGACGGCAGATTATTGGCCGATGGCGATGCTACCGTTGCTTGCCAAACAGCTTGCGCATCCGGTGCTATTGTGTTTGGTGATAGAAATGATAAAACCAGCGAAGTAGCCAAGTTATTCAGCGATGAAAGAACATTTGGTGTTATTGAAGAAATACACACCATGCCGAACGTGCTTTACCAGACACAGGTTCGTAACCGTGATGAAGTGAAGAAATACGACATTATTGATTATTACCACGAGAGCTAATCGAATTATATTACAAAAAGAAAAACGATAAGACATGCACGCATATGAATCGGAATTCCGGGAGCCACTCATTAATGGTATGGATAAAACCTATACCAAGATTACGGACGACCTGGTAGCGCCAACAGAAAGAAACTCCACGATGTGGTGGATTGCCACTTTGCTCACAGGAGCGGGGGCGCTATTTTTTGTTTTCTGTTTGGGTTGGACAGTTTGGTTCGGAATTGGCACCTGGGGTTTGAATAAAACGATTGGTTGGGCTTGGGATATCACAAACTTTGTTTGGTGGATTGGTATCGGTCACGCAGGAACTTTGATTTCAGCCATCTTGTTGCTTTTCCGTCAGCGTTACAGAACAGGGATTAACCGTGCTGCGGAGGCGATGACCATCTTCGCGGTAATTTGTGCGGGTATGTTTCCTATCTTCCACATGGGTAGAGTTTGGGATGCTCCTTTCATTTTCCCTATTCCTAACACGCGTGGTCCGCTATGGGTTAACTTCAACTCGCCACTCCTATGGGACGTATTTGCTATCTCTACATATTTCTCCGTTTCCTTATTGTTCTGGTATAGCGGTTTAATGCCTGATTTCGGAACTATTCGCGACCGCTCAAAAGGTAAAATCCGCAAATATCTTTATAATCTGGCTTCTTTTGGATGGCAAGGTTCTGCTAAACAATGGCAGCGTTTTGAGGCCTTATCACTGGTGTTGGCAGGATTATCCACTCCATTGGTTTTGTCGGTTCACACGATCGTATCCTTTGACTTTGCTACATCGGTAATTCCGGGATGGCATACGACCATTTTCCCTCCTTATTTCGTAGCAGGGGCCATCTTCTCCGGTTTTGCCATGGTGGAAACACTGATGATTATCACCAGAAAACTTTTCAAACTCGAAGACTATATCACCATTAACCACATTGAATCTATGAACAAGATTATTGTTCTTACCGGTTCTATAGTGGGTATTGCTTACCTTACAGAGTTGTTCATTGCCTGGTATTCCGGAGCACTTTATGAGCAATTCGCTTTCTATAACCGTATCCTGGGTAAGTATCTTTGGGCTTATGCTTTAATGATGAGCTGCAACGTATTGTCGCCACAGCTGTATTGGTTCAAGCGCTTCCGCAGAAGCATACCGGTGACTTTCGTGTTATCTATTTTCGTGAACATAGGAATGTGGTTTGAGCGTTTTGTAATCATCGTTACTTCTCTGGCCGATGACTACTTGGTATCCAGCTGGGCTTATTTCTCTCCAACTTGGGTGGATTGGGGTATTTACTTAGGTTCTATTTCGGTATTCCTTTTCTTGTTCCTGTTGTTTGCCCGTTTCTTCCCAACCATCGCTATTG
>CAYQRR010000214.1:0-5201 GCA_964419635.1 uncultured Chitinophaga sp.
AACCACGAGTGACAATATCAATGGCTTGCTTCCTCAATTCATTGCTGATGCAGGGTTTCAGAGCGTGTCGGAGGTAGATTATATCAATACTAAAATTGGTACATACAGTTATTATACAGCCATCAAACAATAAGATGAAACATACGTCTTCCATATTATTTATGCTTGTGATCTTGTTGAGTAGGTCATTAGTTCAAGCGCAAACCCCTCTGACAGAGCAGCAAGCTGTTGATTTGGCTCTCAAGCAAAGTCATTTATTAAATGCTGCAAAACTGCAAATCAAACAGCAAAAACAGTTGCAGGGAACTAGTTTCAATCTCGCCAATCCAGACATCACTTTAGAAAGTCCTACCGGTGAGTTTATGACCGTTGGCGTGTTGCAGTCATTTGAATTTCCGACTGTGTATATCAAGCAGGGGCAGATTGCCAAGCAGCAAACACTTTTAGCTGAAAAAGGCAGAATGCTGACAGAGGCCGAGGTAAAACAACAAATTAGGACGGCATACCTCAATTTGCAGTTTACAAACCAAACTTTGCAGCAACTGGAAAAGCAAGACAGCATTTACTCAGGTATTGCCGCCGCCGCCGATCGACAGTTCAATGCAGGGCAAATTGATTTTGTCGCCAAAACTTTTGCAGCATCCCAATATGGTGAAGTTCATAATCAGTTGTTACAGGCTCAAGCGGATGCCATGCTCGCCTTGCGACAATTGCAGCTTTATACAGGCATCACTGATAGCATAACCACTTCACCCTTTGTAAAAAGCAGCGGTTCTTTAATGATTACCGGAGTTATTACGGATAGCGCAACACTGGCGAGCACGCCCTATATTCAATACTATCTACAAACACAATCCGTCGCAAAAAAGTCACTACAATTGGAGCGTAATAAGGCATTGCCTGGCTTCTCTTTCGGTTATATGAATCAGGGCTTGAAAAATACTGAAATCCCTTTGCGTCTTCGTGCGGGTATTAATATACCGATTTGGTTTTGGCAGTATAGCGCAGCCATTAAAGCCGCAAAAACCAATTTCCAAATTACACAGCAAAATACCTTAGCGCAGCAACTAAATCTTAACTCCAAACTGCAACAGTCAAAAAACGACGCCATGAAATTTCAAACATCCCTGACCTATTACGAAAGCGTAGGGGTTCAACAGTCGAACGATTTAATTAGCGCTTCTGGCCGAATGTTCGGGGCAGGGCAAATCGATTACATCGCGTACCTTCGAACACTTTCTGATGCTTACAGTATCCAAATAAAGTACCTGGAAACCCTTCGTGCCTTCAATCAATCCATCATAAATATTAACTACTTAAACGGGCAATAATGAAAACGACATTTCAAACAAAATTCATTGCGGTCTTCATTTTGGCTGTTGCTCATGGCACACTGCTTTTTGCAGATGGCGGAGAAGGTCATTCGCACGGAGGTGAAGAAAAACCAGCCGTAGCACAGTCAGAGAAATATTTTTCGTCTGAGGCTGTATCTGATAAATACGAATTGCTACTTCGGTATGAGCCTATTCATATTGGTGAACCTGCACATCTCACTCTATTTGTGAGCGAATACGCTTCGAACAGACCTGTTGACAAAGCGAAGTTGAGTATAACAGCACAAGAAGATAATAAACTTAGTTTTACGACAACGCAAACGGGCGAGGGGGTATATACCGTAAACACGAATTTTCCTGAAAAGAAAAAATATTCGTTAGCCGTAAGCATCAATAGCACATCAGGCGCTGATTTGATTTTGCTTTCGAACATAGAAGCCGGAAAAGAAATACTAAAGCCGGAAATAACAAGCGAAAAATCTGTTTTTGCAAATTGGGGAACCTGGATTTTAGTTGCTGTTGCGCTTTTGTTGGGCATTGGTGTTGGCTTTCTGTTGCAGAAACGGAATACAAGAACAGGCAGAAACACAATTGCGATTATGTTGCTTGCTGTTAATTTTTTGTTTCCGATTAACCAAATTAACGCACATGGTGATGATGACCACGGAGCAAAGACGTCGAGTAACAACTTTTCCAATTCTTTTAATGTACCGAAAGAGACACAGTTTCTTTTTGATGTATTTACCGAAAAAGTTCAAAATGGATCATTTGCCGAAAGTACGAAGCTTTTCGGCACCATTATTCCAAGTAGTAATGGGCAGGCATTGGTTACGACTCCTCAAAATGGAAAAGTGATATCGCTCAGTGTTCGCGTGGGCGAAAAAATTAGTGCCGGACAACTATTAGCCGTCATTGAACAAAATATTGATGCCGGTACTCAGGTAAATATGCTGGCAGAAAAGAATAACCTCACAGCCGAATATGAGGCTGCAAAGAAGGAATTTGACCGTCTTAATTCCATCAAAGACATTGCTGCAAAACGCGATTTGGATGAAGCCATTGCCCGTTTGAATAAAGCAGAAGCCAACCTCAAACTCTTTAATGGTAATTCCGGTAAGACCATTTCGCTTCGCGCACCGATAAGTGGTATTATTGCGAACTTCAAACTATCAATAGGCGCAACTGTAAATGCAGGAGAAACATTATTCACGATTACAAATCTCGCACAGATTTATGCCGAGGCGCAGGTGTTTGATAAAGATGCCACAAAAGTGCAGCAGGGCGCAAAGTTTACCATTGAATGTGCTAACGACAGCCACAAAACAAGCGAAGTAAAGCTGCTTTCTCTTGCACAAGAGATTAATGCCACCAATCAGTCGCAGCGTGTATTATTCGAACTCGCTAATCCCGATAGTGATTTCAAGATAGGTGAGTTTGTAAATATCCGTGTATTTGCGTCGGAAAATTCACGTCAAATCGCTTTGCCTAATTCTGCCATCACGGAAATAAACGGCAAGCCCGTGGTCTTTATCAAAGATGCGGCCGAAAAATATACCATCAGCTATGTGCAGCTAGGTGAAAACAACGGCACTTTTACAAGTATTAGTAAAGGGGTGGAAGAAGGAGAACGCGTTGTCGTAAATGCGAGTTATCAACTCAAAATGATTTATCTCAACCAATAGTTCTAACAATGATAAATAATTTAAAAATGAGAAATACATTATTGATTGTAGTCATTATGATGGTTGCATCGGTTTCGACAGTGCAGGCGCAATTTTCTGTTACAGGAAATGTTACGGCGCAGTCATTAGCTGCTGCGAATGTTCGCATAACACTTTTCAATTCCGACACGACTTTTTTTCTTGAGGAGCGAACGAATAATGCCGGTAATTATGCTTTCACCGGTGTGCCTTCTGGCACTTATACCATCGGTTTTGCAAAACTTGACCAGGAATATATTGATACGTCGATAACAATAAGTGCGTCGGTTGCAAATTTAGATATAACGCTCATACCGGAGAGTGAGAAAGGAATTTGGGATGTCATCATGGTTTCGCCCGAACGCTTAGGAGGAACGGATTTAGGGTTATTGATGCCGGACGGTAAAATCTTTTACTGCCATGACACCGAAGATCCGTTTTATTTCGATCCCAAGGTGGACGACACCGTATCTGTTACGGGTAGTACAGCTATTCAGGGGTGTGTGGGTCCGATTTTAAACAATGACGGTAAAGTTTGGTTCTTTGGTGGAACACTGCAAGCTGTTTACGGGCCTGGAACAAAAAAGGTAAAAACATTTGCGCCGCAAGTACCCCTATGGCAAATGCAATCTGATATGTCTGATTACAGGTGGTATCCGACCGTATCGCCCTTGCCAGACGGAAACATATTGGTGACTGGTGGTGGTGGATTAAACAATCCTGTTCGCGTAAAAACTTCGGAAGTTTATAACCTTCAGACAGGTGGTTTTATCGTAACAGACACCATTGCCATAGGTAATGAAGTTTCTCCGATCCTTCCATTATATAATGGTAAGACGTTGATGACCCATCGTCCGCCGCAATTATTCGATCCCGTAACTAATCAGTGGAATTTAGCAGCGGATTTTGTTCAAGGCAATCGCATGAGCAATGGAGATCACAGCGACCACGAACTTGTTCTGTTGCCAAACGGGAATGTCGTTGCCATTGGGTATAAGCCTTTCCAAAATCCTTTAGGAACTTTTGTTGAAATGTATTCCCCTTCTTTGAATCAATGGTCACTTAAAAGCAGTATTAGTCCAATAAGATCTCGCGCCAAGGCAGTAATCATGCCCGATAAAAGAATTTTAGTCGCAAACGGGGAAAAAGAGGATGGCAATGATAGCACTCCCATAAACCAGTGGGGCTACATGAAAAGAACTGATCTCTATAATCCGTATTCGGATACTTGGAGAAATACACAAGACATGAATTATTTCAGGGAGTATCACGCCATTATTACGCTCGTTCCTGATGGAAGATTAATCGCAGTGGGGGGAGAGGGGCAGCCAGGGAATGAACCCGCTCAAAGCATTATTGAGGCATATAGACCTCCCTATCTGTTGAGGGGAATCCGCCCTGAAATTCGTAACCTCTCAACTAATTCTTATGCAAGAGGAAGTCAGGTAAGTTTCGATGTTTCTAAAACCGACAGTATTACGGGCGTCATCCTTTTATCAAATGCTGTTAATACGCATTTTATGAATAGCAGCAGTAATCGTTTTCTTGAGCTTTCATTTACTCAGAATAGCGGAAACATTACCGCTCATCTCCCGACAGACAGTTTATTGCTTCATGCGGGTTTTTACATGCTTTTTGTAATGGTTGACGATATTCCTTCGACTGCACAAATTTTACATGTAGAAAATAGAACGATTTCTATTCCAACAGGAATAAATGAAAACATTCTGTCGGAAGATGTGAACGTTTATCCCAACCCCTTTAACGGTTTGATTCATTTATCATCCGCTACTCCAATTATTAAAGCAAGTATCACAGATATAGCTGGAAAAGAGATAGTGACGGCATCTTCTATAAATCTCGAAAACATAGATGCACCTTTTTTGCAGCCTGGAATATACTTCCTCATTTATCAGATGGAAAACGGCAAACAAGGCTTAAAAAAACTTGTCAAACAATAATTTACCACCCATATGAAGGCAACAATCTCTGTTTTCTTTCTTTTATCAGCAATGACTTTGATAGCACAGCATTCTCCGCCCTGCTGGTTTGATACCTATCAGAGGCAAAACCAATTTTTCATTCAAAAAGCGGAACGCACTATTAATAATGCGGTGCAGTTGAACGCCGATGCATCCCGTTCATCCCATAGTATCAAAATCATTCC
>CAYQRR010000215.1:0-3959 GCA_964419635.1 uncultured Chitinophaga sp.
GATTCGCTGGATAGATTCTGGAAGCGCAAGAACATTCCGCAGATTGTATTGCCGGTGCGCAATGCCGTGGATATGTATGAGGTGACCTACAAAGGGCTGTGGCTCGATAGCACTTTTATTACCGCCAAGGGCGTGATGTATATACCAAAAGGGGAGAAGCCTGCTGCGGAGATGGTGTATTGCCATGGCACGCGTATTTCAATAGACCAGAGTTATGGGATTGATGACCTGGAACAAGTAGTGTGCATGATGCATGCTGCTGATGGCTACATTGGTTTGTTCCCATTCTATTACGGATTGGGCGGTGGCGAAAAAGAACACATCTATCAGGATTCGTGGACCGAAGCCATGGCTACAGCCTACATGATACGGGCCTGCCGCGAAATCTACCCCGAGATAGGTCGTAGCACTTCCAACCAACTCTTCCTCACCGGCTACTCGCAAGGCGGCCATGCCTCCCTCTCTACCCACAAAGTGCTGGAAAGCGGAGCTTTTCCGGATATTCAGTTAACGGCTTCTTCGCCTATGTCGGGGGCTTATGATATGACCGGGGAGCAGAGTAAATCAATGTTTCGGAAGTATGACCAACCGCATTATCTGCCCTACTTAATCCTGTCGTATCAATATGCCTATAACCTGTGGCCGGGCGATGTGTATGAGGTTTTTAAGTCTCCGTATAAGGAACTGATTAAAGAAGCTTTTGTGCAACCCCGCAAGGTGGACTATGGCAGAATAAACGATATGCTGCCGAAGGTGCCGCAAGAGATGCTGCGCGAAGATGTGATAGAGCAGTTTAAAACCGACACCTGTTTTGATTTTACCTGCAAGCTGCGCGAGAGCGGCCTTACCAATTGGGCTCCGCAAGCCCCGGTGCAACTCTGTGCTTGCTATGGCGACAACGAAGTAATGTATCAAAACACCGAAGTGGCCTATCTGGGCCTGCGGGCCCGCTCGCCTCATGTGTTCAAGCGCGTGTTTGGCAAGCACCTGTCGCATAATCCCTGCGCGCCCTTTGCCATTCTGTATTCCAAATTCTTCTTCGATAATTTTCGTAAGGGACGAAAACACCCCGAGCGTATCCGCGATGGCAAAGGCTTTTTAGTGAAGCTGGCCATTAGTATTGCTGACGGACAGGCCAAGCGCACCTACAAAAAAACCGGTCGCATAGAAAACGATGCGCTGGTGAGCCGCAAGAAGAAATAAGAGCCGGAAAATATTTTTTAAAGGTTGTAAAATATGCAGACGGGTGAATCGTCTGTGAGCGGGTATTGCGCTTTAATTCCACCACTCTTTTTTTGCCTACACCTTGAAAACATCCTTCTACCCTCGCTTCCTTAGCTTATTATGCTCTACCTTATTGCTGTTGCCCATGGCACAGGCCCACAAAGAAGTGCCGGCTGCTCCGGTGTATAGTGCCGTATCGTTACCGCAGGGCACTGTGCGTGGCCAGGTGCAAAACGGAGTGCATTGCTGGAAAGGCATCCGCTATGCACAGCCGCCCGTAGGCGAGCTGCGCTTTAAAGCCCCTGTGGCATTACCGGCATCTGCCGGGGTAACCGATGCACTGACCTATGGTGGTTCTGCTATGCAGATGCCCAGCCGGTTTTTGGGAGATGAAGCCGTGAGCGAAGATTGCCTGTTTCTGAACATCTGGTCTCCGGCACCGGACGCCAAAAAACGCCCCGTGATGGTGTGGATACATGGCGGAGGATTTGTGGTAGGGTCGGGGAGTAGTGCCCTCTATGACGGAGCTAACCTGGCGCAGCATGGCGATGTGGTGGTGGTGACTATCAACTACCGACTAGGTGTGCTGGGCTTTTTGTATTTTGACCAAAACGGTCCATCCACCGGAGGATTTGAAAACAACCTGGGCATCAGCGACCAGATGGCGGCTTTGCGTTGGGTAAAAGCCAACATCGCGGCTTTTGGGGGAGACCCGGAGCAGGTGACCATCTTTGGCGAAAGTGCCGGGGGCACCAGTGTGCAAACCCTGCTGGCAGCTCCACAGGCCAAAGGCCTGTTTAAAGGGGCTATTGCCGAAAGCGGCCCCGCAGCTATTTTATGGCAGCCCGATGTGGCCTGCCACCTCACCAGCAAATTTCTGGAGCTACTGCAGGTGCCGGCTGATAGCCTTCACCTGCTGAAGAGCCTGCCGGCCGACCAACTGGTGACCGCGCAGGAAGAACTGCTGCGCTACATGATTGACAAAACCACCAACAAGGTTTTTTCGCCTACCATAGACGGGCAGGTGGTGGCCAACGATATCTTTACCTGCCTCAGCCCGCGCCAAAGCGGCAACGTGGCTTTAATGATTGGCACCAATAAAGATGAATCTACCATGTTTGCCAGCCGGAGGCTGCGCATGGTGCCTGCAAATGCCAGGGCACTTAAAAAAGAGTTCCTGCACCTGATTACCCCTGAGCAACAGCAGCGCGTTACGGCTGCCTACACGGCCTATCCGCGTAAGCGTGGGGTGCTCGATTTGCTCACTGATGCGGTGTTTCGCATACCGGCCCTGCGCGTGGCCGATTGCCAAAGCATGCACGCTCCGGTGTATATGTATCGCTTTGAGTGGAATTCCTTTTTGCTGAAGCTGGCAGGCCTCCGCTCGTTTCACGGCCTCGAAATTCCCTTTGTGTTTGGCAACTCGGAGGGGCGCAATGGTAAACTGCTCCGCCTTATTGCTTCTAAAAAAACCATTCGGCAGCTCACCGGCCACCTGCAGCAAAGCTGGATAAACTTTGCGCGCTACGGCAGCCCCAACGCGCCCGATAGTCAGCAGTGGAAAGCTTATACCTCGCAGGAGCGGGCCACCATGATATTTGATCGCAAAACCCGCCTCGTGCTCGACCCCGACTCCCACATCCGTCAGGCCTGGGATGGGGTGTATTATTACTAGGCTTGCAAGGTTGGGCCTCTGTATGGGTAAGCAGCGATTTATCTGCTATGCAAAAGAGCGCATCGGAACCATTGCGGTCCTTTCCGGTTTAAGCTGGCAAATCAGCAGCATCTGTCAATAAGGTGGCCTCCTTTTTTGCGAAATGCAGCAACCGATACTACTACAGCCATAAATTAGCTTTACCTATGCCTTTACTGAATTAAAAGCTGCTGCTATGAAACAACTCATGAAATCGATGGCCGAAACAGGACAATACGCTGCGCTGAAGCATGGCAAAGTCCGCTACCAGGCCGAAGGACCAGTGGACGGACCGGTGGTGGTGCTGGTGCACGGGCTGGCCGGTCATCTGCATATCTGGGACAAAAATTTTGACTATCTGGTGCAGCGGGGCTTTCGGGTTGTGCGCTTAGATTTATATGGCCGCGGATTTTCAGCGCGGGTGCAGCACCCCTATAACACAACACTGTTTGTAACGCAGCTGGCCGAATTGCTAAAGCATCTGGATATAAACGCTCCCCTGCATTTAATAGGCCTGTCGATGGGCGGGGCCATTATTACCCGCTATGCCACAGCCTATCCGGAGCGGGTGGCCTCCATGCTTTGGGTAGATAGCTACGGCATCCCTACACCCAATGAACCATTGATGCGCGTTACCCGCCCCCCTTGGTTGGGCGAACTGCTCATGGGCCTGCTGGGCGGCCCTTTGCTGCGGCTGGCACCCAAACGGGGGGTATATGAACCTGCCAGGCATCGAGATTTTAGTGCCTGGTTTGCCGCACCGCAATCGATTAAGGGCTCCAAGCGGGCACTGCTGAGTACGAGCCGGCACTTTTTGATAGATAATCATGTGCCGCATTTTGAGCAGGTGAATCGCATGGATATACCTAAGCTGATGGTGTGGGGCCGCCACGACCGGGTGCTTTCTTTGGCCTATGGGCAGCAACTGCACGCCCTGGTGCCCACGGCCCGGTGGGAGGTGTATGAGCAAAGCGGGCATCTGCCGCATTTTGAAGAGCCGGAGAAGTTTAACGCCATGGTGGAAAATTTCCTACGGCCCATT
>CAYQRR010000215.1:3969-5173 GCA_964419635.1 uncultured Chitinophaga sp.
CCGCCATCCCGATTGACAATTTACAAGGAGCCATTGGCAATGAACAATAGGAGTTCTGCTTTGCGAAACACTCTATCCTGTATTTTTAAACCATATAGCCACATAGATAACATAGAAGGAAGCCTTGATTGCTGTTTCTTTGGGTAATGCTATAGGCGGGGGCCTCCCTTCGGATAAATCCGAAGGCAATAGGCAGGATAAGCGGAAGATTATCGGTTGATGGGCGGCTAAAGCCGCTTGACAATTTACAAGGAGCCATTGGCAATGAACAATAGGAGTTCTGTTATGCAGAGCAGAGTTTGGGAACATAACGGATCAAGTGTCCCCCGCCTGCCTTTGCCTAAGCGGCATCCGCAGGCAGGCTGGCGGGGGTGAAGGGTGGTTAAAAAAGATTATATATACAACTTTAAGCTCCCCTGAAATTTAGACCAGTTTTAAGTTGAACAACCGTTACCCGCCTGTCTGTAATCTCAGTAACGGTTGGCTGACCGCTAAACAAACTGTATGTTGATGTGCAGAAATTAAGGTAAAAATACCGGCACGAATATATTCCTATCGGTAGTTGAACCATCGCCTAATTGTCCATCGCTGTTTTCGCCACAAGACCAAAGCGAATTGTCGGTTTTTAATATTACGGAATGTTGGACACCGGCACTTATTGCTTTAACACCATCCGCAATTTTTACCGGGGTAATTTTATCAGTAAAAGTACCATCGCCTAATTGTTCATCACCGTTTTCGCCACAGCCCCAAAGCGAATTGTCAGTTTTTAATATTAAGGAATGATAGCCACCGGCACTTATTGCCTTAACACCATCTGCAATTTTCACCAGCATATTTCTATTAGTATTAGTGCCATCACCTAATTGTCCATCGTCATTGCGCCCGTTTGACCAAAGCGAGTTATCAGTTTTTAATATTAAGGAATGATAGCCACCGGCACTTATTGCCTTAATACCATCCGTAATTTTCACCAGCATATTTCTATCGGTATTGGTGCCATCGCCTAATTGTCCATAAGTATTGTATCCGCAAGCCCAAAGCGAATTGTCGGTTTTTAAAGCCAAACTATGTAAGCTGCCGGCACTTATTGCTTTCACTCCATCGGCAATTTTTACCAGTGTATTTCTATCGATGTTGGTGCCATCGCCTAATTGTCCGACATTATTGAGTCCGCAAGCCCAAAGCGAATTGTCGGTTTTTA
>CAYQRR010000216.1:0-5171 GCA_964419635.1 uncultured Chitinophaga sp.
TAATATTGCAGACCGATAGCCACAATCAAAATAACAAAGAGGGCCAGGCCGGCCAGGGCCGCGTGTTGGGTGCGTGTGTTCATGGGGCTAATAAAACAGGCCTTCAGCGATGCGCGCAGTATGCGCAGCAAAGAATAATAACACGCTGGCAGAAAGCGTTCAATAGTTGCGACAACCGCACAATCATGTATATTTAAAACCGAAGAGCCCACCGGCCGATGAGTGAACAAGACCAAATACGACAACTGCTGCAACAGGCCACGCAAGTGAACCAAAAGTTGCGGAAAAACTCGCTGCCCATGCTGGAGGAAGCGCTCCGCCTGGCCGAAGCCGCCAAAGACGCTTACCTCACCGCCCTCGTCAATACCCGGATTGCTTTTTACCGTGCCTCGTTCACCAACGAATATTCCATAGCCCTGTCGATGGCGCGGGCGGCCTACAACAGCCTGCGACCGGCCGACCAGGTAAAGCTAAACCACCTGTGCCAATATGTGTGTGGCTATTGCTACCACCAAACCAATGATACGGTGAAGGCCAACGACCATTATATATCGGCCCTCAAACACCTGAACGAGGCCCCCGATGGCGAGGAGTATAAAAAGCGCCTGGAAGCACAGATTAACTTTAATCTCTTTTTGCTCTGCAACTATTCTAATAAGAATGCCGTGCTGCTGGAGTATTACCACCGTGCCTTTAATTTATACACCGAACTGCACGACACCGAGGGCATCAGCGGTTGCTACAATGCCATGGCGCGTATTTCCTATAATAATGCCCACTATACCGAGGCCCTGCAATACATGAAGCAGGCACTCCAGCTCACCGAACAAACGCAGGAACTATCGAGCAAGGGAGCCTATGAATCCAACATTGCGCTGGTATATGCCACCATGAACGACCGCGCCATGTGGCAGCAATACATGGACCGGGCCTTTGCTACGCTCACCGAACTGAATACGCCCGTCAACCTCCTGGTGTTTTATCACCAGAAAGGAACCGCCCTGCTCCACTTTGGCGAGGTAGCCGCAGCCATTGAAAACTTTCATCAATCGCTCGAGATGGCCGAGCGCATCGGTGACGACTACGACATTACCATTCAGCACAACTATCTGTCGCAGGCCTATGCCCAACTGGGCAATTATGAGCGGGCCTTTTATCATGGCGATATTTATTCCAAAAGGCTGCAAGCCTCCATTGATAATCAAAAAGACTTTGCCGCAGCCAAAGCGCGTTCGCTGTTTGAATTTGAACAGAAGGAGAAAGAGAATCAGCAACTGCTGGAGAAGCAAGAACAGATAGAGCGCTATGTAAAAAAACTGGAATACAGCAACGAAGACCTGCAGCGCTTTGCCCATGTGGCCTCGCACGACCTGCGCGAGCCGGTGCGCATGGTATCGTCCTATATTCAGCTGCTCGAAAAAAACCTGGAAGGTAAAATGACCGACACCGACCGGGTGTATATCAACTTTGTGAAAGATGGCGCGCACCGCATGGACGGCCTCATCCGCGATTTGCTCGAATACTCCAAGGTGACCAAAGAAACCAACTACAGCCCGGTAGACCTTCCTGCTGTGCTGCACAAAGTGCAGCACAATTTGCACGAACTTATTAAGGAGCGAAACGCCACCATCACCTGCGATGAACTGCCGGTGGTACCGGCCGATGAAACGCTGATGATTCAGCTCTTTCAAAATTTAATCTCCAACGGCATTAAATACAACACCAGCGCGCAGCCGCAGGTGGCAGTCCGCTATCGGCAAGAGGCAGACTATGCTGTTTTTGTAGTATCCGATAATGGCATTGGTATTCCCGAGCAGTTCAGGCACAAGGTGTTCGAAATTTTTCAGCGCCTGCACTCGCGCCAGGAATACTCCGGTTCGGGTATTGGCTTATCCATCTGCAAGCGCATCATCGAGCACTTTGGCGGTTCTATTCGCGTGGAGCAAAATGCCAGCGGTGGCTCCGACTTTATTTTCACCCTGGCATATTAAAGCAGTTGCAAATCAATTCTGCGCAGCGCCAGATCGGCCGATAGCACGCGCACGCGCACAGCTTGCCCTATCTCAAATTTTTGGCGCGAGCGACTGCCGGTGAGGCGCACTTGTTTTTCATCGTATTTAAAATCTTCATCGCCCAGCATCTCCAGACTAATCATGCCTTCGCATTTGTTGGCATTCATTTCCACAAAAATGCCACGGGCAATCACTCCGGTAATGATGCCGTCAAACTCCTCGCCTATCTTATCCTGCAAAAATTCTATCTGCTTATACTTAGTGGCTTCGCGCTCAGCCAGCATGGCTTTGCGCTCCATCAACGATGAATTTTTGCAGCGCGTTTCCAGTTCGCCCCGGTCGAGCAGCTGGTCGCTTTGGTGCAGCAGCCCTGCCAATAACCGATGTACTAATACATCGGGATATCTGCGGATGGGCGAAGTAAAATGCGTGTAGTGCTCCATGGCCAGTCCGTAGTGACCAATGTTTTCGGTGGTATAAGCAGCCTTTGCCATGCATCGGATGGCCATTGTCTCCAGCACATTCTGCTCCGGTTTGCCTTCCACTTTCTTTAGCAAATGGTTGAGTGCTTCGCTGATCTGCTTTGGCTCTTCAAAGCGGATGGAGTAGCCAAAGCGGGCGGCCGTCATGGCAAACTGCTCCAGCTTGGCTGCATCGGGCGAGTCGTGCACGCGATACACAAAGGGTTTCGGCTTTTTGGTGCCGTGTAGTTTACTACCATAGCGGGCCACTGTTTCGTTGGCCAGCAGCATAAAGTCTTCCACCAGCAGGTGCGCATCTTTGCGCACTTTGAGCACAATGCCCAGCGGCTTTCCGGTTTCATCCAGCTTAAAGCGAACTTCCGCTTTCTCAAATGCGATGGCCCCGTTCTGCATCCGCCTGGCGCGTATACTTTTCGAAATCTTATTCAGCAGCAGCAGTTCTTCGGCATAGTCGCCTGCACCGGTTTCTATCACCGTTTGCGCTTCTTCATAGGTAAACCGCCTGTTGCTATGGATGACCGTTTTGGCTATTTTATAGTTCACCACTTTATACTGTGCATCCATCTCAAACAAAGTAGAGAAGGTGAGCTTATCTTCCCGGGGGCGAAGCGAACACAGTACGTTCGATAGTTTTTCGGGCAGCATGGGACACACCCGGTCGGGCAAATACACCGAGGTGGCTCTGCGCTCGGCTTCCACATCCAGTGGCGAACCTTCGGTTACATAGTGCGACACATCGGCTATGTGCACACCAATTTCTACATTTCCGTTAGGCAGTTTTTTTACGGACAAAGCATCATCAAAATCGCGGGCATCTTCGGGGTCGATAGTGAAGGTGGTCACCTCGCGCAGGTCGAGGCGGTGCGCCAGTTCATCGGGCGAAATGGTTTCGGGCACCAGATCCAGGTCCATGTATACCTCGCGCGGAAATTCAATGCTGAAGCCATTCTCAATAAGGATGGATTTCATATCCAAATCGGAGGATTGACCGGGCTGCAGCACTTCCAGCACCTCGCCTATCGGATTTTTGTTGCCGGTGTTCCAGTCGAGTACACGTACAATCACACGGTCGTGATGCTTAGCGCCTTTCAAGGCATGCAAGGGCACAAACACATCGGTCTTCAGCTTTTTTTCATCGGCAATAAAGAAGGCGAACTTCTCCAGCAAATCTATCTTGCCCAGAAACGAATCCTGCGAACGCTTAATAATTTCTACAATCTCGCCTTCGGGCCTTCCTCTTCCCTGCCGCATAAGCAGGCGAACGGTATCGCCCTGCAGAGCTCCTTTCACGTTTCGGGGTGCCACAAAGATGTCTTTGTCATAGCCCTCCACCGTCACGTAGCCGGCTCCGCTGGGTGCCAGATCCACCGTGCCTATCAATGAACCCGAACGCACCGATGGTTGCTTTTTGGCTGCGGTGACTCCTGCCGCTGTTTTAATAGCTCCGCGTGCACCTATCTGTATTTTGCCTTCATGGTCCAGTTTATTGATGGCCAGTATAATTTCTTCTTGTGTATAGCGCTTAAGCAATACCGGAAACAGCGTTTTCAGGCTGGCCTGCTTCCCGAGTGATTCTATCACGGCCAGCACCTGTTGTGCCTGGCTGAGCCCCGCTCCTTTTTTCTCTTTGTTTTTATTCTTACGAGGTATAAACCCGTGTTTTTTCTTTTTCATGTTGTTGATTCATGAACCCGCTTGCGGGTTCCGTTTGTTGTTATTCCACTATAAAATAGGGATTCAGTAAATTTTCTTTGTTGTAGCGCAACGGCTGACCGTTATCGGCTTGCAACACCTGCCGCCCGGCATACAAAGCCACGGCATGAGCCGCAGCAGTGTCCCATTCCATGGTAGGCCCAAAGCGCGGATACACATCGGCTTTGCCTTCGGCCACCAGACAAAGCTTGAGCGAACTGCCCATATTGGCAAACTCCACTTGTTTGCCGGCTGCCTTAAGCTGCTCCACAAAAGCCAGCGTTTCATCGCTCAAATGCGAGCGACTGCCCACCACCACCAGTTGTTCTTTTTGGCTATAGTGCTGGCCGGGGTTCAATCGAACATCGCCCTGCTGTTCGCTGCGCAAAAACGCTCCCACTCCCTGCGCGGCAAAGTAGAGCAAATTCAAAGCCGGAGCATACACCACTCCCAGCACGGGCACCCCGGCTTCTACCAGGGCAATGTTTACCGTAAACTCGTCATTCTTCTTTATAAACTCTTTGGTGCCATCAATCGGGTCTATCAGCCAATATTGCGCCCAATGCTGCCGGATAGCATAGGGGGTTTGTTTAGTTTCCTCGCTGATGTAGGGGATGGATGGATACAATGCCTGCAGGCGACTCAGGATAATTTCATTGGAGCGGGTGTCGGCTTCGGTAAGGGGCGATTGGTCTCCCTTTACCTCCACTGCAAAATCGCGCGCATAAATTTCCATAATCGCATTGCCTGCTTCGCGGGCAATAGCCATTATGTCTTCGATTGATATGTGTTGGTATGTCATGTTATTCGTTCCCTCGCCACCGCCTGCTTCTGCTCACAACAGTTTGATGCAGTCCTCCAGACTTTCGCGCCAGTAAGGAATGCGGATGGCATAAGTCTCTTTTATCTTTTTCTTGTTCAGCACACTAAACTTGGGACGTGTAGCGGGGGTGGGATATTGCACTGTTTCAATGGGTGATATCTG
>CAYQRR010000217.1:0-3854 GCA_964419635.1 uncultured Chitinophaga sp.
GCTGGAAGACTCTAACTCCTCTCCTCTTGTTACCCTTAACCTAATACAGATTGCCAACGAAACCGCCAGCGAAAGCCCGGCACCGGGTGGTGGCTCTATTGCTGCTTATGTGGGAACGCTCGGCATTTCTTTGGCGACCATGGTGGCCAATCTCTCGTCACATAAAAAGGGATGGGATAGCCGATGGAAAGAATTTTCGGATTACGCAGAACAAGGACAAAAACTGAAAGACCAACTACTTCAGTTAGTAGACGAGGACACAAGAGCCTTCAACCGAATTATGGATGCATTCAGTTTGCCGAAATCTAACGATACTGAAAAAGCTGAGCGGCAAGCGGCTATACAAACTGCTACTAAGCAGGCCATAGAAGTGCCACTCCGGGTGATGCGGCTATCTCTTGAAAGCATGAACTTGATAAAGACGATGGCTGAAATTGGGAATCCAAATTCTGTGAGCGATGCAGGTGTTGGGGCCTTGTGTGCCAGAGCGGCTGTTTATGGAGCCTTCTTGAATGTAAAAATCAATGCCTCTTCCTATACTGACAAAACATACGTAACATCCACCTTACAGCAGGCTAATGAATGGCTTACACAAGCGGGCATGCTCGAATCTGAAATACTCAAGACAGTTGAAGATAAAATAAAATAGTGCCGTAAAATATGCTTCCGCTTATCAATGAAATCATCACACTTTTTGGGCCCCGGGTAGCCGGTAGCGAGGCCGAACGCAAAGCACAAAATTTTGTAGCAGATAAGTGTCGGCAATACACCCATCATGTACAGGTCTTGGAGTTTAAAGAATATTTGAATGCAAGGTTTGGCAAGTTGAGATACTACGTGGTCGTTTATTTTTTGTCGCTGGCTTTCATCAAGATTTTTCCGGCCGCAGCACTGATTTTAACAGCCACCAGTGTTTTTTTTATTGTATTTGACTTAACCATGTATAGAGATATACTCACCAACTTTCCGGGAGAGTTACAAACATCCTGCAATGTTGAAGCCACACTGGAGCCTTCGGGTAAAGTGCAGTCCACCCTTATTTTCAGCGGACATATGGACAGCACTCTGGAGTATCGCTGGTGGTTTAAATATGGAGAAACAGGAGTGAAAATGACGGTGGCATGTGGAGTACTCATGGCACTACAAATGCTTTATAATCTTTCGGTTACCATATACCCATATGCTGCTGCTGAATATTTGTGGTGGTTTTTTCTGTTAGCCAGTCCGCTTACTATTGTTTGGTGGAGTATGTATGCCGAGGAGGCGGTGCCGGGAGCACAGGATAATTTGTCGGGCATAGCGATAGCTTTCGAAACTTTCCGTCACTTTAGCCATGATAGCCGAAACGGAAGTTCTGTTTTAAAAAACACAAGAGTAAAATTCATCAGCTTTGGTAGCGAGGAAAAAGGCCTTTGCGGCTCCCGCGCCTATGTCAGGCAAAACGAAATGATACTGAAAAAGGAGAATGCGCATTTGATTAATATAGACGGTGTGAGGCTGGTAGACGAACTCGCAGTGGTCAATAAAGAAACGATGAATGGAGCCAGCCATTCCCCCATTTTGATTAAAAAGCTAAATGAAAGTTTCGTGAATGTACATGCTGCCCCCAAAAATGTGGCAGTGCCCATTGGAGGAACCGATGCTGTATCGTTTACCAGAAGGCGAATACCGGCAGTTACTGTCATAGGAATGAGCGCCATTAACTACGACTTTACTTACCACACCAGAAACGACATTGTGGACCATATTGAACCCCAAAGTTTAGAAATAGTAAAAAATGCCCTCATCGATTTTGTTGAAAAATGGGATAATTCCATATAAAATACAGTTCATTCTCACACTTATAAATATTGGTACGCCCTTTGGAATAGCATGAAAGAAATGAAGCATATGAAGTCGGTCACCATTTTTATCGCAGCAGTTTTAATTTCTTTTTCTGCCGTAGCTCAAAAAGGGAAATTAAAGATAGGTAGCCCGGAAAAAGAGAGCTGGGCAGATACTAGCATCAAATACATATTGGACCCTGGCGAACTAAGTGCCACAGATACCATGCCCACCATCAACCTTAACGATGTAACCGTAGTATCTTTTAAAACTAAGGAAGACTGGATGATGTATTACAAATACAAAAGCCGCATAAAAAAGGTGATGCCTTATGTCAAGATAGCCAAAGAGCTTTATGCCGAACTACAAGAGGAAAAAAGTGGCTCTAAAAAACGTGAATACAGGCATTATAGAAAAGACCTGGAAAAGGAGATGCGCACTAAATTTGAAAAAGAGTTGAAAGACCTTAGCACCAGCCAGGGTGAAATGCTATTCAAACTAATCAACCGTGAAACCGGTAACAATGCTTTTGAGATTATTAAGCAGGTGAAGGGAGGATTCAACGCCTGGCTAATGCAACAACTTGCTAAGCGATGGGGCTATGATCTCAAAGACAAATATGACCCCAAAAAAGAGAAGATGATTGAGCTCATTATCAAAGAACTGGGGGCTGAATACAAAGTTTAGTCTTTTGAAGCGAGCAAAGCATTAATAGTGGAGGCAATATCATTTTCGTCCAGCGACATCATGCAATCAAAATGCCCTTTAGGACAAACGGATTGGCCAATTTTACTACAGGGTCTACAAGAGACGTTTTGGCTTTCAATAATTGCACCGGATACCTTCTGCAAACCGTAGTAAGGTGTCATCCCAAAAGCAGGAATTGTGTTTCCCCAAAGCGAGACAATAGGTTTGTGCAAAGCAGCAGCAATATGCATTAGACCAGTATCGTTAGCGACCACCAGTTGAGCTTGTCGAAGTAAGGAGGCAGATTGGTGAATGCTGTATTGACCTACAGCGTTCCATAACAAGGCGGGGGTTTCACTAAGTTCTTGACAAATACGGGCTGCATTATCCAAATCTTCTTTGCCTCCCAGCAAAACTACGGGCATGTGAAGTTTAGAAATTGATGCTGCTACTTTAGCAGGTGGAAACCGCTTGGTAAAATGCTGTGCTCCAATTGCCCATGCTATATATCCTTTTCTAAAATCTACAGGTAAAGATTGTAAATCTACCTCCTCCGCTGTAGGTATAAAATAGTCCAGCCCCAGTCCGTCATTTTCCACTCCCAGGCTGGCGCAGGTAGCCAGATAACGATCCACGATATGCTGTGCAGGTAGGTAATTCCATTTAAAATAGACCATCGCCCACTTCTCAAGATTCAGTTTATTAAACGAAAATGATTTGGCTCTTAGTTGCATCTTTAGCAGAGCCGTTCGTTGATTGTGATGCAAATCAATGACATAGTCAAACTGTTCTTGTTTTAATTGTGAGTGCAATTCGGAATCCGAATCTCCCAATAAATGAACTTTATCTAAATAAGGATTGGCACTCAGCAACGAAGTGAATGACTGTTTAGTAGCAAAATGAATCTCCGCATTTGGATACTTTTTCCTTAAACATCGGATTACCGGGGTTGTAAGAACGATGTCACCTATTGAAGAGAATCTAAGTATCAAAAATTTCATGCCAGCCAAAGGTAAAAATCGATCCCATAAGCAGACGGGGCACTTCATGGCTTCCAAAAAGAATAACTTCGCCCTCTCGTTTTTTTTTTGATTTTCGCCCCGCTAAAAATTCAAACTATATGTCCAGTCCTATTCGCGATTTTGTTACACACCACTATCGACATTTTAATGCCGCTGCACTCGTAGATGCAGCAAAAGGCTATGAAGCCCATTTGGATGCAGGCGGCAAAATGATGATTACACTGGCCGGAGCCATGAGCACTGCCGAGCTTGGTATTTCTATATCAGAGATTATTCGTCAGGATAAGGTATCTATCATCAGCTGCACCGGAGCCAACATGT
>CAYQRR010000217.1:3864-5144 GCA_964419635.1 uncultured Chitinophaga sp.
GGATTTAATGAATTTGGTAGCGCATTCTCACTACAAGCGCGTGCCCAACTACCGCGACCTTTCTCCACAAGAGGAATGGGACTTGCTGGAAAACGGATTTAATCGCGTTACAGACACCTGCATACCCGAAGAAGAAGCATTCCGAAGACTTCAAAAACATATTCATGAGCTATGGAAAGACGCCAACGACAAAGGGGAGCGCTATTTTCCGCATGAGTTTATGTATAAGATGATTCTGAGTGGTGTATTGAAACAGTATTATGAAATAGATCCCAAACACAGTTGGATGATTGCCGCTGCAGAAAAAAATCTGCCCATAATCTGTCCGGGGTGGGAAGACTCCACGATGGGAAACATTTTTGCTTCCTACTGTATAAAAGGTGAAATTAACTCCACTACCATGAAAAGTGGAATTGATTATATGGTATGGCTCAGCGACTGGTATCGCAAAAACAGCGATGGCAAGGGCGTTGGGTTCTTCCAAATTGGTGGTGGGATTGCTGGTGATTTCCCCATTTGCGTGGTCCCTATGATGTATCAGGATCTGGGCTGGCATGATGTTCCATTCTGGAGCTATTTCTGTCAGATTTCAGATTCCACCACGTCTTATGGTTCCTATTCGGGTGCTGTGCCTAATGAAAAGATAACCTGGGGCAAACTGGACATCAACACGCCTAAATTCATCGTGGAGAGCGATGCCACCATTGTAGCGCCATTGATTTTCGCATACCTGCTTAAATGGTAACAGACGAATGAAAAAAATCTTGCCGCTACTGCTTTTAGCCCTGTCTGCCTGCAACCAAGCTCCAGAACAATCGAGCGAAGCTGCTAAAGGTGAACTGAAATTTTTATTAAGCTACAGCGGTAAACTTCCATCCGATGTCGGTTTTATGACCAATCACATTGTAGAAAGACGGTTAGCGAATTTGCTGAAAGAAAAATTTGAAGATTTTCAAAAAGCAGAGGAATTGTGCGAACTACCATTGGTGGTTGAGGGAAATGTGATTACGGCTCACTACACCCTATGCAGCGATCAATCAGTGATTGTTCGCAATGTGAGTATTGATGCAGCACAAGACGCTGTTTGGGTTGCTGAAAAGAGGGGGTGCTCCGCATCTGTAAAGGCAGACCACCCAAAACTTAGAATGCCGCAGGAACTTTTACGATTCAAAAACTAAACTTCAATTCATCAACATGGCACTTCAGTGTGGTATTGTGGGCTTGCCCAACGTAGGAAAATCTACTCTATTCAATGCGCTTTCCTCGGCTAAGGCTCAGGC
>CAYQRR010000218.1:0-5142 GCA_964419635.1 uncultured Chitinophaga sp.
ATAGGTGTCTAGTGCTCCCGCAAATCTTTCGTTGGCGCTTTTTTTACCACGAATCACGGGTAAGGCCATAAACTCTTCGGCAAAAGTGGCATATACATCCAGCATTTTCTCCGTTTCCGCTATGGCATCCTCGGCTGTGGCATGAGCTGTATGTCCTTCCTGCCACAAAAATTCCGCTGTGCGCAGAAATAAACGCGTGCGCATTTCCCAACGCACCACATTGGCCCATTGGTTAATTAAAATAGGTAAGTCGCGATAGCTTTGAATCCAGTTTTTATAACTATTCCAGATAATGGTCTCGGAAGTGGGGCGAATGATGAGTTCCTCTTCCAGCTTTGCATCCGGGTCTACAATAACACTTTTGCCATCGGCAGAATTTTTGAGGCGGTAGTGAGTGACCACCGCACACTCTTTGGCAAATCCGTCTACGTGGCTGGCTTCTTTACTTAAAAAGCTTTTGGGAATCAACAAAGGAAAATAAGCATTTACATGTCCTGTGTCTTTAAACATTTTATCCAATGCATCACGCATGTGTTCCCAAATGGCATATCCATACGGTTTAATAACCATACATCCCCTTACGCTGCTGTAATCGGCCAATCCGCCTTTAATGACCAGGTCGTTATACCATTGTGAATAATCGTTAACTCTTGATGCTATATCCTTTGCCATAACAAAATGTGGTACGGTGTTTAGTTAATGTGTTAAAGAAGGGCGAAAATATCAAAATCGTTAAGCCTTAAACTTTATCAAACTAAATTTGTCAACCATAAAAATGTTTGCCATGATACGCTACATCATTTTTCTTCTCCTCGCTGTTGTTTCTGTAACGCTTTCTGCTCAGGACGATTATTACTATGACCCTAATAGTGATGAAACGATACAAACAACTACCCAGAGCGCATATACTAACGCATCGTCAACACCTGAAGTTTCTAATCCGGAACAATACACACCAGCCGACCGAAACGATGGATACAGCAATCCGGAGACTTATACTTCCCGAGATGCCAACGGAAACACGACTATCAATAATTATTACTACGATGATGATGACTATAACAACTTTTATTACACCAGCCGGGTGAGAAGGTATTATAGCAACTGCTGGGGAGCTGATTATTACAGCTATGTATACACCCCTTCTTATTACTATGGTTGGAATAACTGGAATAGCGGTTTTTATAATACTTACAACCCATGGCATGCGAACACCTGGTGGAGGTGGAACCGCCATAATTGGCAAAATACAGTAGTGTATTACGATCCATGGTACGACCCCTATTGGAGCTACAACTGGGGTTGGAACACTTTTGGTTTTTACAATATTAGTTTCTATCCCACTTACAGCTACTGCGGAACACCTTATGTGTGGAATATTTGGGGAGGCGGACGAGGTTGTAACTATGATTGGGGTAACAACGGATGGTGCGGCAATAATTGGAACAACGGATATTACAATGGCTACAACAGCGGTTACTGGAATGGCTACCAAGATGGCTACAACAACGGCTATTGGAACAGCCCGTATGCCTATGGTAACGGATGGGGCGGTTGGAATGGTCCTTACTATAATCAGCAGCAACCTGTAAACAATAACAAACTGGATGTGCAGCCGGTAGTGAATACTTACAAGCCGGTACCTACGGCTAGCCAAATTGACCTGGGAATACCAAAAGAAGGCGTAGTAAAGCCATTTAACCCTGCAGCTGGCACACCAGTAAAAGGTAATGTGAGCAATGAGAAGCCGGCAACGGAACTTCCCGGTAAAGTGAATACCAATGTTAATACGCAGAGCTCAAAACCCGGTGTGAATCAGCCCAGTGGTGTTATTAGTAATAACCTCGGTAAATACGACTCAAAAACGGATGTGCCGGTCTCTGTTGGTCAGCCAACTGTTGGCCCCGGTAAGTTAAATCCTACAGTTACACCAGCACCACAGAATAATTCCGGTGGCAAAAATAGTTTGCCCGGAATTTACGAACAGCCCAACAAAAATGATTGGACTCAGCCAAGTTCTAAACCTGCGCAGCAGCCATATCAGAACAAAGGCGTGCAGATTTATGAGCAACCAAACTCGGGTTACAATAGCACTAAGCCAAACGTTCAGCCAGGCAATACTCCCTCCGTGAAGCCTGTAGAAAAGCCGGTTTATCAGCAACCTAAGTCAAATTATCAGGAGCCTGTTCGTCAAAACATAGCACCTGTTTCACCGGAGATAAACAGACCTTCTAAGGGGGGATTTGCTCCAAAATCTTATAACGAAAACAATGGGGGTAAAAATTACAGTCAACCAAGTCAAGGCAGTAACTATAACAGCATGCCGAGCCGACAGAAGGAAATATCCCCTACTCAACCCAGAAATTATAATGTAACGCCAACTCCACAGCGCGGAGCGTCTCCGCAAGGAGGCAATAAGAAAGGCTTCTAGCAAAACCTGTAATACAGTAAATCCACCGGCAGATGAATTTGTATGCAGGTGGATTTTTTAATTTTATACAGATAGCTACTATCTGTTCACGGAAAATGAACAGGGATTTACGAAAGCCATGTTTCAGGACTCTGGTACCAATTACTCAGACTTTGTTCGTCTGCGGATTTGATGTAGTCCTGTTTTAGCGCTACCGAAAGCAGTGTAGGAAAATCGGAGAGCGTAAAATAGCTACACTTCTTTTCTTCAAATGCTTTATCGGCTTTATTGAACCCATAAGTGAAAATTGCGCCTAGCCCCAGCACTTGTCCGCCAGCTTGCTGCAATGCGTCTACGGCTTTTAGTGAACTGCCACCAGTGGAGATTAAATCTTCAATGACTACAATCTTCTGGCCTTTTTCCAGTTTGCCTTCAATCTGATTTTCCAGGCCGTGGCCTTTGGGTTTATCTCTCACATATACAAAAGGCAAATTCAGCACATCCGCCACAAGCGCTCCATGCGGTATACCCGCGGTAGCCACGCCTGCTATCACTTCCACGCCTTTAAATTCTTCGTTTATGATATCGCTAAAGGCAGTTTTAATATAAGACCTTACCTTGGGGAAGGACAACGTTTTACGGTTGTCGCAGTAAATTGGGCTTTTTATCCCGCTAGTCCAGGTAAAGGGTTCTTGAGGATTTAGAATCACAGCTCTAATCTCTAAAAGATATTCTGCAACTTCTCGTGCTACTACATTGTTATATATCATGTTTGTGTAATTTTCGGAAATTAAATTGTGCGGATGAAGAACAACTACAAAATCTACTACAACGATTCGTTTATACTTTTTAGTTCAAAGCGAGAGCAAATCAATAATAATTTTACAAAGGTGGTGGAAGGGCCACAGGAAGCGGAAAGGCTCCTTCGTTCTCCCGACTTCTTGTACGATGGAGTTACCAATGAACGTATATTAGTAGTTTGCGGATATCCCGGACAATTAATGTGCGATTTTCTGGAGAAAACAGATGTTGTAGTTGCCGGAGGCGGTTTAGTTTGGAACGAGCAAGGCGAACTTTTGATGATTTTTAGAAGAGGTAAGTGGGATTTGCCTAAGGGGAAGATAGAACTTGAAGAACTGATAGTAGATGGCGCAAAACGGGAAGTGACGGAGGAAACAGGGGTGAAGGTGGAAACTGTGGACAATAACCCAATTGTTACATACCACGCTTATATACTTAAAGGAAAAAAAATGTTGAAACAAACGGTTTGGTATAACATGAAGGCTGCTCCCGGTCAATCGCAACTCTCTCCACAAACGGAGGAGGACATAGAGGAAGTGAAATGGGTTTCTAAGCAAGCATTGCCGAACTATCAGGCCGGTTGTTACCCTTTGATTTGGGATTTAATCTCCGATTACGCGCTGAACGACTGAGCCTCTAATTGTTGTTCCTTTTCTTTCTTGAATGATATGTAGGAATAGGTGAAGAAAATGATACTACCAACAAAGAGTAAACTGGATACAATAGCTGTAAGGTGAAACCAATTTAAATGCCAGAAATAGTAAAATGTGTTTAGCGCCAATACTACCAATGCCAGCCTTACATACTCAGCATAAACAATCCACTTCTTGTTCTCAAAGATAGCTCCGGTAATCAACATCGTGATAAGTAATAGACCAAAGAACACAACTTTGTAAAACAGGCTTATATCTTTGAAGTGTGCCATGTATTGAATGGCCCCCCAGAGTAAAACAAAGAACTGCACTACTGCATAAATCTTGAAATATGGGGATGTGTCGTTGTTGTATTTTGAATAATGCTCTTTGTCTACTTCCTTCACCGATTGAAATCCACCCATATAGTCCGGAAGCCATCCGGGTCTGGCAAAAATCACCTTGAGTTTATCTAAGCCTACCATTTGTCGGGCTTTCTGTATCATTTCAATGTAGTAGTGAATATTTGCCCAAGCCGGATTCCAACTTTTAAGTTGTGTAGTGATTCCATAATGTATTACGCTTCCTTCTTCCTCGGCTTTAAAAGTGCCAAAAAGCCTGTCCCAAATCATAAACACTCCCGCATGATTTTTATCGATGTATTTGGGGTCGATAGAGTGATGCACCCTGTGGTGAGAGGGCGTATTTAAAAGCCATTCGAACCACCCCGGCATCTTATCAATGAGTACTGTATGAATCCAAAACTGGTAGAGCGTGTGTGCTACAGCCGCTGCGCCAAATATCAATGGGTCGAATCCCATAAAGGGGATAGGTAAAAAGATGGGAAACGCTAACAAATTATGGAACCAGGATTGGCGAAGTGCTACACTCAAATTGTAATCCTCGCTTTGGTGATGCACGGAGTGAGCTCCCCAAAAAATGTTCACCTCGTGTCCCCATCGGTGTGCCCAGTAAAAGAAAAAATCGAACGCCAGAAGTGCCAGCAGAAAGCTCCACCAGGTAGGCGGGATTTTAAAGAAGGAATAGTGGTTGTAAATCCATAAGTAGATGGCAAACAGTACACCTTTGAAAAATAAATTGAATACTTGATTGCCAATGCCCACCACCAAATTTGTAACGGAGTCGTTCAGCCGGTATAGCTCTTGCTTTTTAAAATATCCATAAAGCCACTCAGCGGCCATTAGCAGGAAAAAAAAGGGAATGGCAAGCAGGATGTATGCAGGATTCATATCACACTCTATTTAATGTTTAAACATAAATGTATAATTCAATATGGTA
>CAYQRR010000219.1:0-5136 GCA_964419635.1 uncultured Chitinophaga sp.
GAATATCACGCTTATGGAGTATGCCATTCAGCACATGCCGGATTCGGGCGTTGTATTGGAAATAGGCTCCTATGCTGGTCTCTCCACCAATGTAATTCTTCACTTGATGAATAAATATGCAAGGCCACATGAAATGTTTTGCGTGGATCGATGGATATACGAAGGCTATCAGGATAAAAATACAACAGCTAATCCGTTATTCATTGATGGAAGAACCGATGTGCTCCGTTCGGACTATTGTGACTATTTAAAAAAGGCATTTATACAATCGTTGCAATTGTTGCAGCCCCATCGCCTGCCGTATGCTTTCCATGAGAAGTCCGATACATTTTTTACCCATTGGGACAAAACAGAAATGACCGATGTGTTTGGCAGAAATAAATTGCCGGGTGGTCAAATAACTTTTGCTTACATAGATGGCGATCATTCATACGAAGGTGCAAAGATAGATTATGAAAAAACGCTCCGTTACATGTTGCCGGGGGGCTTGATACTGTTGGATGACACCAGTCAGCATCTAAAATTCGGTAGTGTACAACTAAGACGTGAAATCATGCGCGATATACGAATTGAAATTGTATCCTCCGATCACAACTTATTGGTCCGAAAAAAATAGCCTCGTGCTGCTATTTTATCTTTATCACTTTAGAGCTTATATATCCTCCATCACCGATAGGTACATAGACATAATAAGTGCCGGGTCCTTTAACCATTATACTCTTTGAAGTTTCCCCGGTAGACCAACGATAGTTAGCGGCATTACTCATCACAGTAAGGGTTATTGATCCGGCACTTGTAGTTTTTACAATTGTGGGGCGTGGTAACTTAAACGGAAGATTCCGATAGTGAAATGCTCGGTATGAACCAACGGAATCCTGAAATGACAATACAAATACTTTCTGTTTGTGGCTAGAAACCTCCTCCAAAGTTACATTGGGAGACGCGCTACTCACTCTACCATAATTCAGTAAAACATTTCCGTTGCCTTGCCAGTGAGCATTACCGGTTGCCTCGCTTATGATAGTCGGTTCGTGGCCATACTGCCATATATTTGTTGCCGTTTTCTTCCTTTCATTGAGCTTGTACTTGATAGCTCGTGCGTTGTGCTTAAATGGATCTTGAGCATAGCCGTTATCAAAAAGGGTTACACAATTACCAGTGGCAAATCTGGCATCGTGCTGTCCCAAAAACTTTAATGTGTCATTTAGAAACCTGAATTGATTATAAGGACCACCCATGCGCCACTCCACTTCTCTTTGCGCATTTAATTTTATCAATTCGTGCGTATAGCGGGCCGAAAGCAATATCTCCTCCTTTCTGTTTTTATCTACCGAATTAAAATGAGTAATGTCTACAATCGCGGTATCGTTTAAAAAAAATCGATCACAATCTTCTAGTTTAAAATAAGGCCTTGCATTCCACTGATAGACCAAGTTTTTTTGGCGGTCCAGTTCTTGAATAACACCTGTTTTGAGAAGCGCGTTGCGACTACCCGGTAAATTCTTACGCATAAAAACAGAATGTTTTCTTAGGTCAGCCCTTAAACTGTCAAGACCAATGAGCAAATAATGACCATTTGGTAAAATTTGGAAATCATGCGGATCGGTCTCTATACCATTTACACAAGTGACGGAGTCAACTACCCTGAATTGATTATCCATTAAAAAAAACTTGCCGCTGGAGAAGTAAGACATTAATCCATTCTTGTGTACTTTAAAATCAGAGGCTTTATCTGTTATACGGTAAAAAATTGTGTGGCCGGTACCATCTATTATCATTTGTTGGCCCGGTGGTATGGTATCCATCTTGCGTATCCTATACGTAAACAAAAAGTAATACCCCTTTGCCGCTTTTGCGTTGTATACTTCCGCTTTGTATTTTAATAACTGCTGAGCGTGCAAGTTGCCGCTCAATAAGTATAGTAGGGTTATCGCAAATGCAATGAGCTTCATGGTTGTGGTATCTCTTCTGTTTTCAACAACAATTCCTTGTCCTTGTCACTTACGCTCCATTTTCCAAAAACCCTCCAATAATACTCCCGGTTCATTTTTTGCCAATGGATAATGCCCTTAGAATATTGAGCGGTTTGAAACACGTTGAGCATCAAAAGCAAAACAACGATTACCCCAAAAGCAAAGGCTACCGATCGCCTGCCAACCATAACTTTTTGAATGAATGCGCTCATTGGAAAGGCGAGTATGGCATACGATTCTACCAATACCCGACAGCCAAAACTACCGCCATAATACCACTGCCACCAACAAAAAGTGATATAGAGAACACAAAAAAAATAAAGAATAAAGGGAAGCAGATAAAATCGAAACTTTCTGTGTTTCCATAAAAAAAATGTCCCTAAGAACCCCAAAAGTGCAAGAGGCGAATAGACCAACCATCCTTTTCTAAAACTGAACAATCCATTAAGCAGTTGCCAATTAGAGAAGTTAAAATGCTCTCGCTTGTAAGTATAAAAATACCAATGACCGGTAGCTATTTTCCAATAAGCTAACTGGAGCCATACCATTACACTGATTATCAAAAGGGCGAAAGCGATTGCCTTGTAAGGCGCATTATCTGTTTCCTTTAGCCTTACGCCAAGCCACACCAGCGGAAATACCAATACAAAAATATCTACCGGTCGGGTTACCAGTACCAAGCCAATGGTGAAGCCCAGGAGGAGAAACCACTTTAATCTTAAGGTCTCTTCGGCTTGCTGTACCACAAAGAGCAAGCAGGCAAATACAAAAAAGAGATATACGTGGCTTAAGCCCGGCTGAGTGACAACCTGTGCAAAAAAATTAGTGCCGGCACCAATAACCAAAAGACAAACGGCAATCACCCACTCATCAAAATATTTGAGCAGAAACTTTCTTGAAACCAAAAGTCCTAAAAAGCCAAACAGCACGGTGCTTAATGCCACGCTCAACTGATAGTAATCAGAATACCCATCGGCCGGATAGCTTCCGGTTAAAGAGGTAATAGCGTGCGCAACTAAGAAGAGCGGGGCTTCAAATAAGGCAACGCCATAATTATACTTGAAGTAAAAATTTTGGGTTTGTGGATGATATTGAACAGCATAGTAGTAAACCCCATCGCCAAAGTTGTAGAGAGAATCCACATGCCCGTAAAATTTACATTTAAAAACATCATGATATACGACACCTGAGGAGAGGTAAGCATAGTAACCGGCCGCATCGCTTTTGATAACGCTGTGCTTTTTCCACTTGCCCCCAAACAGCGTCACAGCGGTGTAACCAATCATCAGCAAAACACAAACCCACAGTGATGGTTTTTTCATTCTATGGTTTTTGAGTGGCCATCGGTGACAGCGTATCCATTAAGTTCAAAAAATTGACATCTATATTATTTCCAAGTTGCCGAAGGTTTGGTTCTGAGTAGAGAAAAAAAACAACGTCCTGTTGGAGAATGGTTTTCTTTAAATCTAACTCTTTCACCGGTGCGCTGCGGCCATCATTAAAATGTGCTGTTGTGTTGTAATAAAAATAGACGCTGTTAGGTGAAAAAAACGCACCGGGTATTCCGGAATAAATGATGTTCCAATAGTAACTATCCCCTATAGTTAACACGTTTGGAACATACGCTGCTGTATCGCTCGTTAACTCCGTTTTGAAATATGCCAATGGTTTTCGCAATGGAATATCTACCCACAGATTCATGAGTTCCATCATGTCTTTATCGGTTCCGTAAGGTGTGGTAGTCACATTTACCTCTTTGTAAAATATATGATTTGCTTTTTTATTCAGCAAATGAGCAATATACCCTGCAAGGCTATCGCCACAAAATGTAGCGGCATAATAACTCCAGTGCACGCCCAGATTACTAAAAAGCGGATAGGGGGCTGATTTGTCTATCTGCTCAAACCATTCTTGAAAATCAACCAACGGCACCTGGTATTTGAGCAGCTCTTGTTTTATCACCGAATAGTTGGTAGGAACGCCACTTTGCCCGCGAAACTGTTCTGGTATTTTTTTCGGATATAACCGCGATTTATTGGGAGCAACAACTATAAAAAACCGAACTCCGTTGTTTTCTAATACTTGCTGAAACTTTCTGATTCGCGCCACCGAAATTTGTATGGAATCATTCCCCATAAAATCTCGACCATAGAGTGCATCAATATACTCCATGCCCATTAGCTCATGATCTTTCCCTACTACCACTTCCCTTCGCTGCACACCTAACCAATAATTTATTTGACTGGCAGTACGGACTGCCGCTTTTCTAAGCCCCAAATGAAATGAGAAGTAGGGCTCAAACTGTTTTTGAAAATCACCTTCCAGCCAACTGGCCATGGTAAATGCAGGCGCTTGAACCGGCTCTGTGACCCCTTTTAACTCATTATCATAGATCGGGATAAAGAGTAGCACAAAAGGCCATATCAATAGAAAAAACAGCACCGTCAGAAAATACTTTTTGATTGCTGTTGCCATTAGAATTTAAAATATAGAAAAGGATGATAGCCGGATACAAATAACATACTCGCGTTTAGCAAAAGTAAAAGAACGGAAGCCGCTCCCACCACGACCCAAACTGAATTGGAGCGTTGTGTTGCAAACAGGTTAGCCGAAAAAGTGGCTACTGCGGGCACTGCATTCGCAAAGGAGATTAGAGTGGCTGCTACAAGTGCGAGCTGCACCTTATACGACAGAAACAAAGGAGCCGCTCCTCGTTGCAAACTATACATTTGTTGAAACACAGAAAATGCATGATGGTAATCCGTGGTAGAAAAGAACACTAATATGTGTATGCATACAAAAAATGTAACCACTATTCCTACGACTCCTTTTAACTGAAATTGAAATTTCTGTTGCAGAATACGTTCGGCAACTACCGCTACACCGAACAGCCCTCCCCATATTACATACTTTACATCTGCACCATGCCAAAAGCCACATATTAAAAAGATAAGCATCAGATTGATACAGGTTCTGGCGAGTGTTCCCCGACTGCCACCCAATGGGAGATAAAGGTAATCGCGCATCCAACGACCGAGGGACATATGCCAGCGCTCCCAAAACTCTCCTACAGTTTTGGAGATGAAGGGTGAATTAAAATTCTCCGGAAAAATAAAACCTAACATTAAAGCAAGGCCAATGGCCATATCACTATAGGCACTAA
>CAYQRR010000220.1:0-5136 GCA_964419635.1 uncultured Chitinophaga sp.
CGTTTTGTAATCGGATGAAATTACGTTCTTGGTATTTTCAAAGGTTAATGAAACTTCGGCTAAGGAGGAGGGCTTTCTGTTTTTAGTGCCATTAAAAATCAGGTTCTCCATTTTTTCTAATCGGAGATGTGAGGTCTTTTGTTCCCCCAGCACCCACCGAATACTATCCACCACATTACTTTTTCCGCAGCCATTTGGCCCCACCACACCGGTAATTTTATTATCGAAATGTATGGTTGTTTTTTCGGCAAAACTTTTGAAACCTTTTATTTCCAGCGTTGTCAGTTGCATAATCTGTGCATTGTGTTAGTTCAAAATTGCCACTGAATAGGATGGTAATTGCCCATTTTTCAGAGGGTGACGAATTTAAAATATAGAAGGGCCTTGAAAAGTAGAATTAACTAACAGCTATCCACAGGTTTTCCACAGAAATGAAGGGTGTTTATACTACCCATTTGGCCTGTTTTTAAATGAAAAATCCCTCGCAGAATTTGCTGCGAGGGATTGATTTATGGATTACAGTAAGTGGTTTAAAACTTACATCATTCCACCCATGCCGCCAGGCATTCCACCACCCATACCGCTCATATCGGGCATAGCACCTTTCTCAGCCGGTTTGTCCGTAATTACAACTTCAGTGGTTAGCAACATTGAAGCAATAGAGGATGCGTTTTCTAATGCAACACGAGTTACTTTAGTAGGGTCAATCACACCTGCTTTTTTGAGATTTACGTACTCGTCTGTTCTGGCATTGTAGCCGAAGTCATCTTTACCTTCACGCACTTTTTGAACTACGATAGAACCTTCCAGTCCAGAGTTGGCAATGATTTGACGAAGTGGTTCTTCAATCGCTCTGCGAACAATAGAAATACCGGTTGTTTCGTCATCGTTGTCTCCTTTCAGTTTTTCCAAAGATGCCTGTGCACGGATGTAAGCTACACCACCACCGGCTACAATTCCTTCCTGAATTGCCGCACGAGTAGCGTGCAAAGCATCATCTACACGGTCTTTTTTCTCTTTCATTTCTACTTCGGTAGGTGCTCCGATATAAAGAACAGCAACGCCACCTGACAGTTTTGCCAAACGCTCTTGTAATTTCTCACGGTCGTAGTCAGAAGTTGTTTTTTCGATTTGTGCTTTAATCTCAGCAATACGAGCTACGATTTGTTCTTTATCGCCTTTGCCGTTCACAATTGTAGTGTTGTCTTTGTCTACCACTACTTTTTCAGCTTGTCCCAAATACGAGAAATCTGCATTCTCAAGTTTGTAGCCCATTTCTTCGCTGATGCAGATACCACCGGTAAGGATGGCAATGTCTTTCAACATCTCTTTTCTGCGATCGCCAAAGCCAGGTGCTTTTACAGCAGCTACTTTTATGGTGCCACGAAGTTTATTTACAACAAGGGTAGCCAATGCTTCACCATCCACTTCTTCAGCTATAATTAAAAGCGGTCTGCCAGCTTGTGCTGTTTTTTCCAAGATGGGAAGTAACTCGCGCATATTGGAAATCTTCTTGTCGTAAATCAACAACAAGGCATTATCCAATTCTGCTTCCATGTTCTCCGCATTGGTCACGAAATAAGGCGACAAGTAGCCACGGTCAAACTGCATACCTTCCACCGTCTTTACTTCAGTTTCAGTTCCTTTGGCTTCTTCTACCGTGATCACGCCTTCGGTACCTACTTTTTTCATAGCGTCGGCAATCATTTTACCGATTTCGCTGTCGTTGTTGGCGGAGATAGAAGCTACTTGCTCAATTTTCCCGAAATCTTTGCCCACGTTTTCAGATTGTTTCTGAAGATTAGCTACAATTGTTTTAACGGCTTTATCAATACCGCGCTTCAAATCCATTGGGTTAGCACCTGATGCTAAAGCTTTTAAGCCAGGGCCCACAATAGCTTGTGCCAGTACGGTTGCAGTCGTAGTGCCGTCACCTGCCTGATCGGCAGTTTTAGAAGCTACTTCTTTGCACATTTGGGCACCCATGTTCTCAATTGGATCTTCCAATTCAATTTCTTTTGCTACCGACACACCGTCTTTTGTAATAGATGGAGCGCCATATTTTTTATCAATGATTACGTTGCGGCCTTTGGGTCCAAGTGTAACTTTTACAGCGTTGGCTAATTTGTCAACTCCGGATTTCAGTTTATCACGGGCGTCTTTCTCAAACAGGATAATTTTAGACATGGTTATTTGGTTTAGATTTTAGAATTCAATGATTGTTTTTCAAAATTTAGCTTGCGATATCACTTATAGAATGGCAAAAATGTCGCTCTCGCGCATAATGAGGTAATCAGCACCTTCTACTTGTAGTTCAGTACCTGAGTATTTACCATACAATACAGTATCCCCGGCCTTCACAGTTGTCGGTTCATCTTTTTTGCCCGGTCCTACAGCAACTACAGTTCCGCGTTGTGGTTTCTCTTTTGCACTGTCGGGGATAATGATACCTCCCGCTGTTTTAGTTTCTGCATCAGCCGGTTTTACCAGTACTCTGTCGCCTAGTGGTTGAATCTTCAGTTTTGACATGATTTTTTTGGTTTTAATTGGTTAAATAATTGCTCCCGATATCGGGCGGTTAATTTCAGGCACCTGTGTTACACAGTTTGTGCCAATCGTTTTTTAGTGATATTTTGTCAGGCAGTAGTGAATCTTTTTCCCGATTAAGGCAGAAAAGTCAGACAGACTTGACTTATATGCCTGCGCATTTGTGGAGATTTAGAAGGAGTATGCGTTAAGAAAAAAAATAGGCTTACGCTTTTTTTTCTTCTTCGCCATAAGCCGCTTTGGTTAGCTCCATGGAAACAGCGGAACGCTCAATTTTCATTTTAGAATTACTGTCAATTTCAATCCACACAGCAGTGCCGTCATCGGTTCTAACAATTTTGCCATGGATACCACCTGCGGTTACCACTTTAGTCCCTTTTTCCAAACTCTTTTGAAAGTCTGCAGCCAACTTGGCTTGCTTAGCTTGTGGACGAATCATAAAGAACCACATAATCAATAGCATTCCGCCAAAAAGTATCAAATAACTTGGGTCTAGTCCCTGCATATCGTAGTTTTTAAATTTAGATAATAATGATTGAAAAATCCTATTGGGCCTCTTTTTTCTTTACAAACCCTCTCATGTAGAGCATCAGTGAGCGAGAAGCAACATTGCAATGCACGGTCACTGTTTTATTCTGCTCATCGTGTTTGCCGGCACTGTTGAACGTAACTTTTATGGAAGCGGTATCTCCGGGGGCCACCGGATCTTTGGGATATTCCGGAACAGTGCAGCCGCACGAGCCTTCCGCTCTGGAAATAACAAAATTTTTCGCGCCTGTATTGATTAACTGAAAAGTGTGTTCCGCCTTATCACCTTCCATAATTTCTCCAAAATTGTAAGCCGCTGAATCCAATACAATCACTTCAGTTGTGTCTACCAGAATCTCGGTGTCTAACTTTACATTTTTAGGGAGTTCTCCTTTTTTTCTGCAAGAGGAAGAACCAAGTGCTATCATTAGTACGAATAGAATAAATGCCAGTTGTTTCATAATCAATTATAGTATTTGTGATTGCTTGTTATTCCATTAATCCACGTCCAAACTTCTTAATCTCGCCTTTATCCAACAGTTGTTTTCTTACCTTATCTAGTACGCCATTTACAAAGTCTTTGCTTTTAGGAGTGGAGTAGAGTTTCGAAATATCAATGTATTCGTTGATGGATACTTTGACGGGAACCGTAGGGAAATATTTCAATTCGCACACGGCCATTTTCATGAGAATCAAGTCCAGCACCGCTACACGGTCCATTTCCCAGTTTTTTAGATTGGGTTGAATAATGGCTACCAATTCTTCGTTATGCTCGGTGGTTTTGGCCAGTAAATCAAAAGCGAATTTCTTTTCTTCTTCCCATATCTCAATACTTTGAAAGTAGTTTCGCTTTTCTTCTTCAAAAGCCTCTGTAAACTTGCTGATGATGTGTAGCAGCAAGTCGTTGTCGTCATCAAAATTGATAAAGGTTTCCTCCAAAAAAGCGTGATAGTCACTACTATCGTGAATAATCTTTTTCAGCAGAAAAATGATAATGTCTTTGTCCTGTTCAAGCGTAGTGGTGGAGTGGGCCGAATATTCTTTATAACGTTGCTTGGAAGCTAATTCGTTAAACAACTTCTTAACCAAATCTTCATTGATGTAATTCCTTAATCCATCTTTTTTGGTCAGGGTATTAAACTCTTCATTATCCTGCAGGTACTTTACAATTCGGTTGGCGGCTATTGTGGTGCTGGCTTTTTCATCTTCGGCTGTGCGGATATATTTCGCCATTCGCTTGGCCTTGTCTACCATCGAGTAATTGCAAACCTCCACCAGATATTGAAGGTTGATTAAATATAACGATACGGCACGGTGTATCTGTGTTCGCAGATTGCCCTCCAACTGCACAAAAGGGGTACTATTGTCCATTTCCCAGGCGTAAAGCGCCTGCATCACCTTTACTCTCAAATTTCTTCTGCCTAACATAATTTCTTACGGATGTGCGATTACAAACCGCAATGCTACTTTAATTTTTATTCTCAATGCGATCAATGGCTATTTTGATGGCCGCTTCTTGTGTAGGGATTTTTTCCGCGCTCGACTTTTTGAAAATCTCCATGGTTTTGGTGTAGATATTTTCGATGAGCATATTGGCCTCCAATTCCGATAAGTGCTGCACCTCGCGGTAGCAATTAATCACCCCACCAGCGTTTATTAAAAAGTCAGGGGCAAACAGAATGTTTTTATCCAGCAGCATTTTTCCATGTATCACTTCATTGGCCAATTGATTGTTAGCTGCACCGGCTATCACACTGCACTTCAATTGTGGAATGGTTTGAGAGTTTACTGTAGCGCCCAAGGCACATGGAGCGTATACATCCACTTCTAATCCATAAATGTCTGCTGGTGCCACCACTTCCACTCCAAAGTCTTTTACCACTGCATCCAGGTTGTGTTGGTTAATATCAGCTACATATACTTTGGCTCCGGCTTGAGTCAGGTGCTTCACTAGGTAGTATCCCACGTGGCCCACCCCTTGCACGGCCACTTTCCTGCCCGATAAATCATCGGAGCCAAACTGTTGTTTCACACTGGCCTTCAATCCCAAAAAAACGCCAA
>CAYQRR010000221.1:0-1494 GCA_964419635.1 uncultured Chitinophaga sp.
TTCATCTATTTTTAAAAAATATAATTCTTATAAAATGGAAAGACTCGATCATAAATCACTTCTGGATGCGCAAGTTCACTTCGGTCACCTTCGCAGAAAGTGGAATCCAAAAATGTTGCCTTACATTTTCGGTGAAAAGAAAGGTATTCACATCATTGACCTGAATCGCACAGCCGACAAACTGGAAGAAGCTGCTGCTGCGGCTCGTTCTATCGCTAAGAGCGGAAGAAAAATCATGTTTGTAGCGACAAAAAAGCAAGCTAAGGAAGTGGTGAAACAAGCAGCTACCCGTGTAGGTATGCCTTATGTAACCGAAAGATGGTTAGGCGGTATGTTGACCAATTTTACCACCATTCGCAAAAGCATCAAGAAAATGCAGAGCATTGAGAAAATGCTGGGCGATGGTACCTTGGAAAGCGTAACGAAGAAAGAAAAGTTGGTATTGACTCGCGAGAAAGAGAAAATGGAAAAGGTGTTGGGTGGTATCGCAGGTATGAACCGCGTGCCGGCTGCTCTATTCCTGGTAGATATTATGCACGAGCATATCGGATTGAAAGAAGCACAGCGTTTGAACATCAATACCATTGGCATGGTAGATACAAACAGCGATCCTACTAAGGTAGACTTCGCCATTCCGGCAAATGATGATGCAGCTACTTCTATCGCACTTATCACCAACTATATTGCCGATGCCATTGCCGAAGGATTGGCAGAGCGCACCGCAAATGCTGAAGGCAACGATTTATCAGAAGAAGAAGATAACATCGATGATAATAACCTGGATGCAGACGTAAATGCGGAGGAAGACAAAGGCGATGGTAAAGGACGCGGCAGAAAGAGAACCACTGGCGCTGGCGGACAGGGCAGAAGCAGAACCCGCACCGGTACAGGCGCTGGCGGACCTAAAAAATAAGCTTTCAAATAGCTTCCTATTTAAGTAAACAATTCAGGTTGCCAGGTTCATCAGGACTTGGCAACTTCATTTAAAAATCAACAATTAAAATTTTAAACAATGACAGTTACAGCAGCACAAGTAAACGAATTGAGAAACCTGACCGGTGCAGGTATTATGGATTGTAAAAAGGCCCTCACTGAAGCCAATGGGGATGTGCAGGCCGCTATCGATTTTTTGCGTAAAAAAGGCGCTAAAGTGGCGGAGCTTCGTGCAGGTCGTGCAGCCGCGGAGGGAGTAGTAGTAGCTAAAACATCCGCTGACAGCAAAAAAGGAGTAGCCGTTTATCTTTCTTGCGAAACAGATTTTGTAGCCAAGAACGAAGACTTCGTGAAATTGGCAGTTTCTATCGCAGACGCAGCATTGGCTGCCGGTTCCAAAACGGCTGATGAGGTGTTAGCTTTATCTTTGGGCAATGCTACCGTAAAAGATGTGGTACAGGAGAAAGTGTCCGCTATCGGTGAGTTGATTAACGTATCGGCTTATGCATCTATTGAGGGGGAAAGCGTAATCGCCTACAATCACATGGGAAACAAAATTGG
>CAYQRR010000221.1:1504-5127 GCA_964419635.1 uncultured Chitinophaga sp.
GAACAAAGGATTAAATGACGCTGTAGCTACAGTAGGAAAAGACGTGGCTATGCAAATTGCCGCCATGAACCCATTGGCGGTAGATGCAGCAGGCGTAGCTCCTGAAATTTTGGAAAGAGAAAAAACAATTGCACTGGAAAAAGCAGCTGCATCCGGAAAGCCGGCCAACATTCTTGAAAAAATTGCAGAGAGCGCAGTGAACTCTTACATTAAAGAAAACACATTGCTTACTCAGCCATTCGTAAAAGACGGTAGCAAAACAGTTGCGCAAGTACTGGGCAGTGCCGAAAGCGGATTGACCGTGATTGCATTCAGCAGAGTGGAAAGAGGCGCTAAATAATAGCCACTCCATCAAGTTTTGTAAAACGCGCTCCGACACCGGAGCGCGTTTTTTTTTATTCCGAGGGCATGGCAATAGCGCAAGCCAGATAAATGAGTAGTCCCGCTCCGGCAGTTACAAATGCAATCAGGAAAGCAATCCGCACAATAGTGGGGTCTATGTCGAAATAATTTCCCAGGCCACCACATACGCCAAAAATTTTCCTGTCTTTAGATTTAATCAACCTTTTTTCCATAGTAGATTCTTTTATCAAATCTATTTATTCTAACGATGGATGGTTGTTGGCACACCTGCAACCGCACTGAGCCAACCATCACCTGCCCTTCTGAACGCGTAAGTTTTTGGAAAATATAATATCGTTATTCTTGAAATGTTCTTTGCTTTGTGCAGTCAAACAAATAACATGAAACTAAAACAAGTACTCCCAATTTTAATTGCACTCGCTACTGCCGTTCAGGTAAACGCACAATGCACGGCATCTATCCAGTATCAGAATACACCTAACGGCCCTACACTTTTTTGGGCCGATAGTATTGTGTGCCCCGGCAGTTCACTAACGTATGCCTGGGATTTTGGCGATGGAAACACCGCAACCGGGCAGCAGACTTCACATATTTTTCAGCAAAGCGGCATGCTGGTTACCTATAATGTATGCCTTACGCTAATTGATTCGGCCACCAGCAACGGATTGTATACCACCTGCATTACATTAGTATATCCGGATACAGCTCAGAATTGCTATGCAGAGGTGGTATATACCAACACCGATTCGCTCTATAGCTTTACGGCAACTTGCACCGGCACTGCCCCATTTGCTTATAGTTGGACGGTGAACGGTCAAAATATCTCCACATCGGGGGCACTTAGCTTGGTGATTGACACGTTGAATAATTCCAATGCTGTGGACGTGTGTGTGTATATTACCGATGCAAATGGCTGCGTATCCAGCAACTGTGCCTATATTTCAAATGCGAATCAGCCCAATCCGTGCAACACATATGCTACATACACCAACCAGGATAGTCTGTATACTTTTTTCACAACAAGTATAGGCGGAACACCGGCCGTGTATAACTGGACCATTGACAGCATGGTTGTATCTACAACCGGAAGCAGTTTTACGACTGTGTTAACAGCCGGAGTACATATAGTTTGCGTAACCGTGATGGATGCAAATGGAAATACATGCTCCGATTGTATATATATATCAAACACACCCGGTGGCGTAAATGCCTGTCAGGCTTATTTTGTTATCTATCCGGACTCTGCGAATGGACAAAGTGGTGTATACTACGGATTTAATTATAGCAGCCAATCTCCCAACCAAAATATACTTTGGGACTTTGGTGACGGAACCACCTCCACAGATCCTTATCCTGTGCATACCTATGCTCAGCCCGGCAGCTACATTGTTTGTCTCACTATCGGTTCGCCCAACACCACTTGCTACGACACGTATTGTGACTCTTCTTTTTATGTTTTTAAAACGGAGGCAGGTTTAATGAGTCAGTTGACTATCATGAACCCCACCGGAATTCATGAAGCCAATGAGGAGAATAACTGGAGCGTCTATCCCAATCCGGTGAGCGATAAATTGTATTTGTTAGCTGACGAGGCGATTGAAGAAGTAACTATTTACACGTTGCAAGGACGTATGGCATTAGCGGTAAAACAACCGGGTAATATGATTCAAGTGGCAGATTTACTCCCGGGGGTGTACCTGCTGGAATCTCATTCAGCTGGTCAGGTGATGCACACTAAACTGATAAAGAATTAGGAAAGAATTTACCAAATTACTTTCCCTAAAAGTCCTGCGGTGCATCACCGCAGGACTTTTTTTTATTTAGGAATGACGATGCTTCATCTCCAGTTCTTATTATTAGTCTTGCGTTTTTAAATCTGAACATTGAGACAGAAAAATAATTGGTACGTAATAACAGGAGGCCCCAGCTCGGGTAAAACCACGCTCATCAACCGGCTCAAGGAATTAGGCTATAAAACGACAGAAGAAATTGCTCGTCATTATATGGATATTCAACGGGAGAACGGCCACCCGGTAGAGGAAGTGCGCAGCCATCAGAATGAATTTCAGTTGGCAGTGTTGCGGATGCAGGTAGAAGTGGAACAGCAACTACTTGCGGAGGAGGTAGTCTTTCTGGATCGAGCTATACCGGATGCACATGCTTACTACCATTATCTGCATATACCGGAGCACCCTGAATTGGCAAAAGCCCTAGCGAATGTTTCTTACAAAAAAGTGTTCATTCTTGATTGCCTTCCTTTGGTGAACGACTACGCCCGCGTAGAAAATGAGGAGGCACAACTTAAAATCCATGAAGAGCTGATAGCAGTGTATGAGGCCTTGCCTTTTCCTGTACTGCGAGTACCGGTGCTCTCGGTGGAAGAACGAGTCGCTTTTGTTTTGAATAATTTGTAAGCAAAAAAAAAACAGCGCGAGCCGCAGGCTCGCGCTGTTTACGCTATAGTAGATTACGATGATTTAAAAACGCTCCAATCCACTGAAGTGGAATGCTGCTTCAATAGCTGCATTTTCATCGCTATCGCTGCCGTGTATGGCATTGCGCTCAATGTTTTTAGCAAACAATTTTCTAACGGTTCCATCCTCTGCTTTCTCCGGGTTGGTAGCACCAATTAGTTTTCTGAAATCGGCCACAGCGTTATCTTTTTCAAGAATGGCCGCTACGATAGGGCCTGATGACATATAGCTCACCAGATCTTTAAAAAACGGACGCTCTTTATGAACGGCATAAAACATTCCTGCCGTATCGGGAGTCAGGCGGGTATATTTCATGGCAATAATTTTAAAACCGGCACCGGTAATTTTGTCGAGAATGGCTCCGATATGTCCGTTTTGAACGGCATCGGGCTTAATCATGGTAAACGTTCTGTTGGTAGTCACTTGAATGGATTTTAAGATGTTAATTCAATTTTCGGAGTGCAAAGGTAGCGTTTTTTCCAATTGTGACGATGGAAGGCCAAACCCCGTGAAATTTAATCCATTATTACCGCCTATTTGTTACTTTTGCACCTCTTCATTTTAAAATGAAACCAAATTTCGATCAGGTTCAGCTTCAGGCAGTCAGGGAACTTCTAAAAGTTCCTGTCAAAGTAGTGATTACCACCCATCATAAGCCCGACGGCGATGCCATGGGGTCCTCGCTGGCGCTGTACCAATACCTGAAGAGTTCCGGACATGAAGTGCAGGTGATCGCTCCAAGCGACTACCCCGATTTTCTCTATTGGCTGCCGGGAAATGAACTGG
>CAYQRR010000222.1:0-347 GCA_964419635.1 uncultured Chitinophaga sp.
CCCCGGCTTTGAGCGTAATACCCATAATGGCCAATATAATTCCGAATAAAATGAGCAGAGGCATACCTACTTTGGCTACTGCTTCCACTCCGCCACTTAGTCCGCGCGAAAGAATCCAGGTATTCAAGAGCAAACATAGGATCCAAAAGATGATAGGCTCTAAGGTGGTTAGTGCAATGTAATTGCCAAAAAAGCCGGCTACTTCCTCAGGGCTTTTGCCACCAAAAGAACCTGCAACTGAATGATACGCGTAAGATAAGGTCCAGCTTTCCAGGTAGCAGTAATATGCTGCTACAGCTATATTGGTAAAAATGCCAAACACACCAATGTATTTCCAAAAGGCGCGC
>CAYQRR010000222.1:357-5100 GCA_964419635.1 uncultured Chitinophaga sp.
TAAAATAAAAGGAGTGGAGTGATGACCATACTTCCCGCCAAATCTTCCCATGCTCCACTCAATCCAGAGCAATGGAATGCCCATGAGTAAAAAACAAACCAGATAAGGAACAATAAATGCGCCTCCTCCGTTTTGGATCGCCTGAACCGGAAAGCGTAGAAAGTTTCCTAGGCCAACTGCATTACCCGCCATAGCTAAAATAAGCCCTACTCGCGAACCCCAGTTTTCTTTGTTATTGGACATGTATGAATTGTTATAATGTGTAATTGGAATTAGATGTATAGCGCAATCTAAAAAAGTTTTGAACTGCTAAGAAAGTATCGTGAGTCCGTCATACGCAATTTTTACAGACGAAGGTAACTGCTGTTCCATGGCAGCATGGAAACCGAACTGATGACTCATGTGTATAAAATAAGTGACTTCCGGCTGCACGTCCCTCACAATCTCCAAAGCTTCCTCTACGGTTAAGTGTGAATAGTGGTCGTTTGCCCGAAGCGCATTTAACACCAGAACTTTAGTCCCCCTAATCTTATTGCGCTCTTCAGGTGCAATTGTTTTTGCATCGGTTATGTAAGTAAAATCATTACCGAATCTAAAGCCCAGCACCGGCATGAGCCCATGCATAACCTGTATTGGTGTTATAATCAGGTCATTTAACAGAAATGGGGCGTTGGAGATACGTTGAAAATTCATTTTCGGCAGATACGGATAGTCGGTCTCTGTGAATGCGTATCGGTATTGTTCCTTAATTCCGGCTTCTGTCTCTGCTGTGCAGTAGAAATCAATCGGCTTTTTGTGAATGAAATTGAAAGAGCGGATATCATCAATTCCCCCCGTATGGTCTTTGTGCAAATGGGTAAACAAAATGGCGTCTACACTCCTTACCTGTTCGCGCAGCATTTGCTGTCTAAAGTCAGGTCCGCAATCTACTACGAGATGGTGGCTGTTATGTTTAATCAAAATAGAAGTGCGTAATCGCTTGTCGCGCGGGTCGGTTGAATTACATACTTCACAGCTACAGCCAATAAGTGGAACTCCACCTGATGTGCCTGTGCCCAGAAAAGTAACTTCCATAGTCTGCGATTTCGGGCCACTGCTTCAGTCTGCAGCAGATAGCAATTATTTTAGGAGTGTTTCTGTTTGTTCCGATACAATTTGCCGGTAAAGGGCAGCACTTTCACTGGATAGGTTCTCCAACTCTATATCGGTAATGGTTCTCAGAATTTCCATCATGGAAATAATCTTGGCTTCCGCCTCATGAAACTTATTAATGACCACTACTCTTCTCTTTTCAAGAATGCAAAATCCGTTTTGGAAATTCCCCTTCTCATATCGCACCGTATAGCCGCCTTCTTTAAGGATATCTTCCACTTTTTTCAGTAATGTAACGTTATATTTGAAGTTCATTCTTTTTACAATTAAATGACAAAAGGTAATTCCGATTTGTCGCCAACGAAAATATTTTTGACGCACATCTAATCATGAAGAAGAAACTAACACTGTGGATATTCCTGCTACCACTCTTGGCAGTGGCGCAGCAAACTGAATTTAAGAATGGCGCCATCACCATCGACTTCAGTAAAAAGAAAGGGAAACAAACCGATACCATCATTACACAGCAGGATACCGAGGAGGAAGAGCAACCAGCCAAAAAGGAAAGAAAGAAAGTAAACATGGATGGTGCGCCCGAGGAGTTTAACCCCAAGCGCGATGGATTATTCAAAGCTATCTTTGCAGCCGGTGTTAACTTGAGTCAGATAGATGGCGATGAGCAGGCCGGATACCGTCAGCCGGGAGCACATGCCGGGGTGGGAGTGATGGTCAAATTTCACAAGAACATGTCGGTGAGCACCGAGATACTTTACAACATGAAAGGAGCATACAGACGCCTCAATGCCAATGAAACTCCACAGTATATGTTTCGCCAAAGCTGGGATTACGTTAGTATACCGCTTCACTTTAATGTGCACGATAAAAAACTGGTGATTGCCAGTGCCGGTTTAAGTTTTAATTACCTGGTGCGCAATCAACTTCGCTACGATGTCTATGATCTTACCGGTAACATCAGTGACTCGCTCAGCACTTTCGGACGAAATGCACTATCGGTTCCTCCACGCAAGTTTGATTTATGTGTCAACATAGGGTTTCAGTTTTTAATCAAGCAGGTGTTAGGTATCGGAGCTCGCTTTGAGTATTCGCTCATTGGTCTGAAACCATCTTTGGGGGCACAAACGAAAGTGGCCCGCATGTTCAACAATACTATCACCTTCCGGGTACAATACATTCTGGGGCCCGTGAAAAAGAAGAAGCGATAGTTACTCCACCTTACCTTTAAACTGTGCCTGAAAACTATCGAATGAAGTAGATTTATAGCTATTGGAGTTTACGTAGTTAATAACCCCTTCAAAAGTTTTAGCATCCTGATAGCCCGGCACCGGAAAAATTACATCCAGTTTTTCATCGAGATAAACCGATGTAGGGTAGCTGAGTTGACCATTAAGCAATTGCGCTGCCAGTTCATTGTATCCGCGGTAACCCGATGGCACAAATTTGTATTCCTTCCCTTTAAACAGGATGTTCTCCTTGGTTTCAGCATCAAACTTCACGGCATAAAAATGCTCATTGACATATTTGATAATTTCGGGATTCGAAAAGGTGGATGCATCCATCCTTTTGCACCAGCCACACCAATCGGTGTAAGCATCTACAAACACTTTCCTGGGCTGTTTAAGTTGTGCTTCCTGCACTTGTTTCCAGGTCATCCATTTTATCTCTGCTGTTTCGGGTGGAGTAAAAGAAGATAGCGTGGTGTATAGCAATACAATGGCAAAAGACAGTTTAAAATTCATGCGAAATAATTTGGAAAGCCAAGGTAGTAAAGGGATAAAAGCAGGCTGTTAATAATTGCTAGAGTCTTATGGCAAATATTCTTTCAGCAATGTCTGTTTCGATGCATTTTTCAATCGATAGAGTGCTTTATCTTTAATCTGTCTAACTCTCTCGCGCGTCAAACCATATTCTCTGCCAATGTCTTCCAGACTCATTTCGGTGCACGTACCAATACCAAAGCATTTGCGCAGAATATCTGCCTGCCGCTCCGACAAAAACTGTAAAGACCGCTCAATTTCTATCTTAAGCGACTCATGATGAGTAACCATATCATCGGCTCGTTCTGCATTGTCATTTTCCAGCACATCAATGTAGGTGCCCGCTTCCGCAGCCGAAAGAGGAGCATCCAGCGACACGTGCTTGCCATGCAGGCTCATTAAATCTCTCACTTCTTTTAACTCGGAGTTGAGCACATCCGACAACTCTTCTATAGTGGGTTCGCGTTCAAACTCCTGCTCCAAATGCGCAAACGCTTTATTTATCTTACCCAGTTCGTTTATCTTATTCAGGGGTAGGCGGACAATTCGAGAGTTTTCGGCTATAGCCTGCATAATGGACTGGCGAATCCACCACACAGCATAGGAAATAAATTTGAAGCCCTTGGATTCATCAAATTTTTCGGTCGATTTTATCAGTCCGATATTTCCTTCGTTGATTAAATCAGTAAGCGATAAACCTTGATTTTGATACTGTTTGGCTACCGACACCACAAAACGAAGGTTAGATTTTATGAGCAAATCCAGGGCATCGGTGTCGCCTTCCTTAATTCTCCTGGCTAACGTCACTTCCTCCTCGGCTGTCAGCAAACTTACTTTACTAATATCCTGCAGATAGCGTTCCAACGATTCGCTTTCGCGGTTGGTGATTGTCTTGTTAATTTTCAACTGCCTCATAATGTCAGGGTTAATGAGTTTTAGAAAATCGATTCCGCGTCTAAACAAACATTTTTGATTTGTCTAAAAAACTTTTTCCTACATTAAATTATCGGGAGGTAATGTTTCCTTACTTTTTTGAACAAAAAACAGAAAAAGTAATACGGTTGCAGCAGCAAAAGATAAAGTAGCTGACAGTCCTGCGCCACTCATTACATAAACGGGAATCAGAAAAGATGCCGAAATTACCAGGGTCAAAACACCTATTGTGTTAGCCATTAGCAGCGGACCGTATTGCCCGCGCCCCAGAAAATAGGATGACATAATGAAATGGAATGAATACAATAAAATACCAGGATACAGAAAGCGCATGCTGTGTTTCACATCCGCAAATCCATTTCCGAAAATCCGCACATATAGGTGGTTGGGCACAATAAAAATGAGTAAGAGCGCCACTACCACTAAAAGCGTATTCAGCTTTAGTAGAAAAACCGTGTGCTCAGTATCTCTTTTTTTAGCAGTAGAGGTTTCCACGTAGTTGACCGCGGCCATGCTACGTGGGATAATCCAAACGGCTTCCAATACCGATATGCCGATGGAGAAGATACCCAGATATTGAGCTCCCTGCTGCAAGCCCAGTTGAAAAAAGTAATAGCGTAAATTCAGCAGCTGCAGTACTTCCACCAATTGAAATTTAAGCCCATGGCGAAGTTGTTCTTGCAGCATCACAGACTGCGAATGCCCCTGCTGTTCATGCTTAAAATCCGGTTTAGAAAGCCACAAACCGTAGAAAGAAGTGAATATGTAACCGGCTATGGCACTGTAGATAAAAGCGTCCGCACCATTTATATTCCATTGGTAGAAGCAGAAATAAAGGCCACACATCTGAAAGAGTAATGGAATAACCGTAAGGGTATTTGCGCTGTAGATTTGCTGGCGCGCCATGAGCAAACTTTGGTGAATGCCTGTTAACGAACTCAGC
>CAYQRR010000223.1:0-5099 GCA_964419635.1 uncultured Chitinophaga sp.
TACCGAAGAAAGCAGGGTGGAGCCCGCCCCTAAATCAAAATCTACATTCTGTCCGGAAAATTTTCCGGTTACATACACATTCCCCGAGGCATCCGTTTTGATGGCATTCACCACCTCATCGCCCGAGGTGCTACCCAGGTTAGCGCCCCAATTGAATTTCGGTCCTTCCGCAGCGTAGGTCAGATTCCATAGTGTGACCAGTGTAATCATCAAGCATAGCATTTTTCTCATGTTGTTCTGTTTTGTTTCGGCTAAATACGATGCAAAGCACCTGTTTGGCTAACCCAATTCGGTGTCAAATTGGGTTAGTCAAACCCGTGGAATGTATGTATCCTTGTGCCTATGGCCACGCTTAAACAGGTGTATGATTTAGTGCATTCGTTAGACAAAAACGAAAAGAAAAACCTCAGCATATTGATTGATGCCCTGGGGGGCAAAGCCCGGCAGCGCTATGCCAACTCGCTGCGGGTCTTCAACGAGCAAAAAGAGTTTGATGCCGATAAGCTGAAGAAAAAACTGGGGGCCGATGTCAGCGGCATGAGCCTGACGGAAGCCAACGACTATTTCTTTCACTTTGTGTGCAAAGCGCTGCAAAGCAATACCACCTCCACCTCCGGAAATTTGGGTTTGGTAAAGGAACTTTTGATGGTGGAGACCTTCATCTCCAAAGGGCTTTTTGATTCGGCAGAAAAACAACTGGGCCCGCTTTTGAGTAAACTGGAAACGGGTAACAGTTTCGGTTTGCTCTCCAGAGGGCTGGAGTTGCAAAGCATCATCATCGCCTCTAATCCAAACACCACCCGCGATTTTGAAAAACGACTGCGCATACTGCAGCAGCGCAAACAGGTAGCAGCTGACCAAATGCAGTACGTGGAACTGATGCAGCTGATACAACAGATTAATATGCTGGTAAGCAAAACGGGCGACCCGCGCACACGGCAGCAGCAAGCGGAGTATGCCAAGGTGTATACACACCCCATCTTCCGCTTACGCTACGAGGAAGTAAGCCGGCAGAGTTTTCCGCTCTTTGCTCCCACTAAAATAGACATGGTGAATGTGTTGCAGGGACCCGAGGCAGCCATCCGCGAGGGGCTGGTGGCGCTGGCTGAGTTCCGAAAAATCTTTGACCGCAAACATCATTACGTAGCCGAGTTTTATCTGCTGGATAGTTTGCTCTCCGATTGTTTCCGGGCCAAAAACCACGCGCTGATGACTCCGCTGATAGAGGATCTCCGAAAACTGATACCGCATGTACAACAGAAAGCGGTGATTCAAAAGGTATATGCCAAAATCATGCACAGCGAACTGGTCTACTACACGCTGACCCAAAACTACAGCGAAGGGGTCAAGTGTTTTTCGAACTGGATGAAACCCAACCAGCAGGTGCTGTGGACCGGCAGCCCGCTCGACTATATGAACTACCTGATGGGGGCACGGTTGCACTACATGAACAATCAGCCCGACCTGGCACTGGACTTCCTGCACCTGCTGCAAGGGCGCGAAAAAGATTTTAAGCCCACCGCCTTGTTGGGTTATCGCTTTTTGTTTTTGCTCTGCTACTACCAAACCGATAATGCCAGCCTGGTGCACAGCACCGCCCACTCCATTTACAAAAGCCTGCTGAAGCAGGAAAAACTCTATGCGCCCGAGCGCGCTGTTTTGCGATTTACCAAAAGCAGTGGCTCTATTGAAAAGATGAAGAAAAATATGCACGGCCTGCACGAAACGCTTTCGGCTTTGCAAAGCGACCCGCTGAACGCTCCGTTTTTCCTCTTTGCCGACTACGTGGAGTGGCTGGAAAAAGAATTGAAAGGTATGCGGTGAGCCAAGCGCACAATAATCCGGGCCGCTTGCGTTTTCTGAATACATTATCAATTTTGTTGTTCCATTAAAACCACCGTTATGAAATTCATTCCGCGTCTGCTGGTACTGTGCTTCAGCTTCATAAGCCTTCCGGTTTTTTCGCAATACAATCTGGAAGATGTGATTTACACCAAAGGCGGCAACATCTACCGCGGCTTGGTGATAGAGCAAGTGCCGGGCGAAAGCATGAAAATAAGAATTGAAGGAGGCAGCGTGTTTACCATTGCTATTGCCGATATTCAAAAGCTGACAAAGGAGGAAAAATGGGTAAGCCCATCGGCACCGGCCGTGGTCACTAAACCGGCCCCCACCGAGGCCCTTCGCCAAAGCCGCGCTTACCGGGCCAGATATGATTCCACGTTTGTGCCTCATTACAAAAAGAAGCGCACTTACTTTTTTCTGGCCGAGCTGCGCGCGGGTTTCAATAATGGTGGCCTGCGAATTGTAAACGGTTATAAGATAGGTCGCTTCGGCTATTTTGGTGCGGGCATCGGGCTGGATGGCGCTACCTTCAACAGCGGTCCTTTGGGCGGCATGTTCCCGTCTTACAATAATTTCAGCAACGGAGCCTATGCGCCAATTTATTTCCGCTATGCGGGCGATATACTGAAAACCCGCATCACTCCTTTTTACTATGTGGAGTTGGGGTATGCTGCACGCATAGGCGGCAATTGGCGATTTACCAATGGCAGGAGCTATGGCGGACCCATGGGTGCTGTAGGATTTGGTTGCAAATTCAACACGTATCGCAGAATCAATTTCAACCTGAACCTCAATGCCAATTGGCGCACCAATTTTTATAATGGCAGCGTGGAGACCTACGACCCCAGCGGTCTGCTTTACACCACTTATCATCAGGGCATGGATGCCGGACTATTTGGTAACTTCTCGTTCGGTATTGGATTCTAAACCCTATGCTGCGCACCGCGTTTTTGACAGGGATTATCGCACTACTCTCTGTGCCGGGCAGGGCACAGTGGAGCGATGTCGATTTTAATGCCGTAGACAGTTTAATTGAGACGGTGCATGGTGTGGAACTCTGCCTCAAAGACGGCAAAGAAGATGTTCGTTTTTTTCAAAAAACACCCGAGAAATATGCCAACTTCAAATCGGTATTTTTCAAACAGGTGAACGATTCTTTGTCCTGTGCACAGGCCGGAAAATTTCAATGCGGCATTACTGCGGAGGTCAACTGCAAAGGCCGTGTCGGCAATTTCACCTTTGCCATTGAACCCCGGATATTTTATCAGGCGGAGTATTCTTTTTTCCAACAACTGATTGGTCTCATTGGCTCCCTAAAGGATTACCCTTATCAGCCGGCAATGTATTTGGGCGAAGCGGTCAACAGTAAAGTGCGGCTGAAACTCCTGGTGAAAGAAGGTAAGCTTTACATGGAATAAAAAAGCCTTCGCGGGTTCAGCAAAGGCTTTCTGTTTATACCAGAGAGGCATTAATCCACAAAAAAGTAAATACGTGTAAGGCATTTACTCAGGTCCTTATCCGCCATTGGGTCGCTCACATATTCTTCAATCACCAGGGCCGGTTGTTCTTTGCCTAACTCTTTCAATTTGGCATCCATGGCAGCATAGGCCGGCATCATTTTATCGTAAGCGCCATAGTAATCGATGCAGTATCCCTTGCGGGCCGGCAAATCTAAAACGGCATAATCGCCACCAAACTTTTTTTGTGTATCAAAAGGGACCGCTGCGGCTAAGTCTGCATTTTTGTTGACCTCGTCATATTGGTAATAAATACCCAAGGGTATGCCGGCCTTACCGCCCACTTTTTCAATAAGGGCATACATCGCAGGATAATGCTGGCTAAAGAAAGCGGTCATGGCATCAAAGGTCACTTGCTTCCGTATGCTCAGGCATTTTTTGGCGGTCCATTCCACTTCTTTCACTTCATAGCTTACCGCTGCCGGTGCGCTCTCACAATTCGATTTCAGCTTAGCCAATCCTTTCTCAAAATCTTTACCTACCATGCCATCCATGCCTCCCATAAAGGTCATAATCATGCGGGCGATAAAATTGTTTTCACCTTTCATGCCCCAGGTAACTTTGGTGCCGGCCTCCACTTTTTCGGTGAGCATATAAACCTGGCTGCTGCTTTCAAATGGTTTGATAAAGTGAAGGTCTTGTTCCACTCTTTTTCCGGGCTCTATAGCCGTAAATGTCATGGAGCCTTCGCCTACTTCATCGTTTCCTTTCCAGGTATATTTAGCCCCCACGGTGCCATCGGTTCCCTCTAAAGTAACCTGCTGAGCTGTATCCAACTCCTGCCATGGGCTCCAAGTCAGAAAGTTGGCATGTGAACTAATCTGATTAAAAACAACATCCACCGGAGCCTGCACAATAGTCTCCCTTTTGATGTCGTAATTTTTAGGAGCACAACCGGAGGCAAAAAGAAGGGCTGCCACACAAAAGAAGGCATAAGATGCCGAATTCATTTTTTTCATGGTATTGGGTTTTTAGTAATGCCGAAGATAAACTATTGGCGGGCTTGTCAAGTGGGAGGTGGATTTATGTTTTCTGAATCAGCCAACGATGGCAGCATGCAGGAACCGATATGGATTTTGCCTGATAAGCGAAGGCGAAAATAAACAAGGGTAGCATCGGTGCTTTGTAGCGCACCAGATTGCCCAGCACAGGAGTGGTAACCCCTATCAACACAAAGTAAAGGAGCGAAGAAAAGAGCAAGAACAAAAAGAGCGAATAAGTAGAAGTGCCTTGACGGTCAAAGAGAGCCAGCCCTACCAGCAGCAATACAAGAATCAAAATGGTTTCTAAACCACTGAGCAGCATCAATGGATTTTTGCACTCCCACAAATAAGGTCGCAGCCCCACATGGCCAATTCCTGCCGGAACCGCTTTTAGCAAGCTCCATTCATCCGTCACGCGTGGAATATCCACCGCACTGCCGGCTTTAAAGTAAGCGGCCTCTTTGATCGCATGTTCTTGTTTGTTGGCAAGCATGGTAAGCGGAGAACGCACCGAAAAAATGCGGGGCAGAACAAAAACTACCAGCGATAGCAATAAAATTACAGCTACATACTTTCCGGCAATGCTACGTATAGCATTTGCATTTCTGCTCCACAGGTATGCTGCGGAGGCGGGCAACAGACAAACCAGCACATAGAATTTCACCACAAGAATGAGCCAGGCACCGGCTAATAGCAGAAGTACGTGTTTGGCACTCCACCGAAAATGAGAAAGGGCAAACACATATATCCCTAA
>CAYQRR010000224.1:0-3041 GCA_964419635.1 uncultured Chitinophaga sp.
TCGGTATCGTTCAGAAGAAACTCATTTCCGCTGCGCACTTTAAGCCGCCAGGTGACATTTTTTTTGGCTTCCTGCTTTTCATTCTTCGAAAATCGCCACTGAAGAAATTTTTTGAAGGAGCCTGAAAACCTTTTGTTAGGATCAACAAAACGACCGTTGGCTACCATATTGCCCGGCCAATCTTGGAGGATAGTGTTGAGCTTTGGATTGTTAGTGAAAGTAATGTTTGCCATAAAACCGGATAGATATTACAATACACGAAATAAAACGAAATGGGTTGGCAGAGAAAAGAAAAAAAAGGATGACGTGAAACATTTTGAAGTAGGATAGCGTAGAAGAAGGCACAAAACCGAAATGCAATGAAGAAAATTACTCAAGTACTGATACTCACAGCAGCTATCATCCACTTAAACTCCTGCCAAAAGGAGACTGTTATTAAAAATGTTGACCCAGTAAAAATCACAAGCCAAAATGAATTTGTAGATAATACCTATCTGGAAGTTCAGGGAATTGCGCTTGCTGCTATTGGCTCATCCGATTTCTCTTTCAAAAACGAATCTGCAGATGCCCTGTTAGGTTGTGCAGTAATCACCAGAGATACAACGACCAGCCCAAAAACAATCCTGGTTGAGTTCTCCAGCGGTTGTGTTTACAACAATAAAGTGTATACAGGCTCTATTTTTATTACTTACAACAATAACAACATGCGACTGCCCGGTTCAGAGGCTAAAATAGAGTTTAACTCTGTTACAGTGGATGGCAACGCAATTCTTGGTAGCGTTAAAATCAAAAATTATGGAACAAACGCGAACGGTAATTTATATGGTGATATTGATGTGATTTCAAACGTAACTTTTACCGGAAATGCGGGTAGCATAAACGGAGTTTTCCACTATGAAGTAGAGCGCTTTGCTAACGATCCAAACAACAACACAGACGACCAATACGTGATTAACGGAAGCGGATCCGGAGTTGATGCAGACGGCCACGCTATCTCCAGAGTGGTAGTGCAGGATTTAGTTCGCAGAGCAATGCCCGATTGCATACACTTCGTAAGCGGTCAAATGAGAACTGAAATTGACAACCAGCCGGAGCAATTGCTTGATTATGGTAATGGCACTTGCGATAACACAGCCACCCTCACGGTGTTGGGCAACTCGCAACAAATTATCCTGGATTAAACTCAGAACACAATACAAAAAGGCCTTCCGATTGGGAGGCCTTTTTGTATTATGCTACAATAGTAGGTAGTTCAATTTTAAAAATACTGCCGGATGGTTTGTTGGGCTCTACCCAAATCTTGCCTTTCATTTTTGTTACAATTCCTTTTACCGTAGCCAGGCCAATACCGGTGCCGCTTTCTTCACTTTCGTTTTCGACACGGGAATACATTTCAAAAACGCGAAGTCGGTTTTCTGATGATATACCCACCCCATTATCGGCAATAGAGAGGATGATAGAATCTGCCTGCTTTTCAAAAGAGATAACCACCTCCGGATTTTTACTGGTGTTGTATTTAAGCGCATTTGTTATCAGATTTTGTAACACTTGCATCATCTGAATATCATCTGCTACCACATATGGCAGTGGTTTGGTGTGAATTGTTCCATTCTTCTGCTCCAGCAAGGTGCCTAAGTTTTGTTTCACCTGTTCTACAATTTTGTGGAGATCAATTGGACGATAGATACCGCCTCCCCCTTTGGCCGATTGCAGTATGCGGGTAATCATTTCATCCATTCGCTTACTTCCGTCCACTGCAAAATGAAGAAACTGTTTTTCATCATCACTCAACTTATCCTTGATTTTCGACTCCAGAATAGTCATGTAAGCAGATACCATTCGCAGTGGTTCGCGCAGGTCGTGCGAAGCGGTTCGAGCATAGTTTGTCAAATCCTGATTTAGTGCCTGCAGCGCTTTTGCCTGCTGGCTCATTTCTGTATTTAATCGTTTTAAATCCTTCGCTTGTTGAAGCGACACATTCTGCTTTTCCCGCTCTTTTGCCAACACATCGTGCATCATTTTTTCAAGCACTTCCGGCTCGGCAACACTGCTTTTTACCTGGCGATAATAATGGTAGCTTTTCTCATAGTCACCACGCTCTCCATACAAATCCCAATTAATATCCAGCACCAAAGCATCGCTAAAAAAGGGAGGATATTTCTCTATCAGTTTTCGCAGTTTATCAAAATACACATCACCTTGTGGCAGATTGCCGAGGCGGTAATACAACTTCGCCAGAGAGAAAAAAGAATAACTATAGCGTGTTTCATTGCCGAGGCGTTCGCGTTCCGCCAACGCTTGGAGAAAGTATGACTCTGCCGGTTCATACAGCTCCCGCTTAAAATATATCTGCGCTATATAATCCAGGGCAATCTCCAACCAATCTTCTTTGCTCTTACTGTATTCATCCACCAGTTCCAGGTAAATGGCTAATGCCCGATCATATTGCTGCTGATGAAAGTAAAACGAAGCCTCTGACTGACGACAAGCTAAAATCCCTTTTCGATGGTTCAGCGACACGAAGAGTTCTTTTGCTTTTTCGAACAGCTCTCCTGAAAAGGAATACATCCCTATATTCAAATACACCACACCCAGATAGTAATTCAGATAGGCATAGTTTTCGGTTTGTTCTATGCTTGGGCTACTCAGACTTTCGTAAACTGCAATGCCTTGTAAAAAACTTTCCTGAGCAGTCACAAAATTACGAATGCGTTGGCTTGATTGACCGAGTGCCATAAATACATGGATTTTCACCTCATCGGAAGACGCATCGGTAATTAAGTCTCTGGCTACTTGTGCATAATCGCTTGCCTTACCGTAATTAAAGTGTAAGCGAAGTTGAATATTGACCAGTTCAGCATAAATGAGAGCAAGCGCATCTGTGTCGTTCTGTTGCATAACGACCTGCAACAACTCCAGAGCATTTTTTTCCGCACCAGCATCATGTGCTTTTATCTGTTGCCGGAGCAATTGTAATTTATGAGGAAGGTCGTTGGCAGGTTGCATAACCTATACTTTCCAGAAACGAATTAAGGCAATTT
>CAYQRR010000224.1:3051-5073 GCA_964419635.1 uncultured Chitinophaga sp.
AGAAAAATCAAGGTAAGTATCAGGCATATTTTCCAGAGTGGCGTGCCCTTGTCGAGCTCTTTTACTACAGCAGCCACTTCTGCTTTTGCACCATCCACTACCTGAACATTGCCCAAAGCATATTTTCCTTTCAAGTCGGCAGTAGAATAGAAATCGAGTAGACTTTCTCTCCTGTCAAAGTTTAGTGCCAGTAAATATGTGGCAGTGGGCTTATCCAGTCCTACTGTGTAAAAACCGGATTGATTAATTTGTTCGCCCAGGCCTAACAGCATTTTACCTCCCACAGCGTACTGTTCAGGTATAAATTCAACCTGATCGCCAAAAATTTTGATAGCCTGTTCAGACACCTTTCCGGTTCCCTCTATCTCGATGCGTGTTTTACTGCCAATGAAGTAGGCGATACTGCTGACTTGTACGGCTTGCAGCGCCATCTTATAAATCATGGAAACAAAAATGGCATGCACCGGCAATTCACTAAAGTCTTTGTTTAACGGAACAGCAGCCACATAGACGGAACCTTTCCCGGACGGGTAATGGCTCAAAAATGAACTACCATCTTTTAAAGCGAGAATTGGCTCCTCGCGCGATGTGGTGCCGCGAGAAAAAGTGTAATACTGCTTCGCTACCGGTAACTGAAGATTGTCCGGTATCTTTTCAAATACATCGCTAAAAATATTTTGCTGCAGATTGATGGTCGCTAAATCCTGCTGCTGTTCTGAAAAACCGGTCATTGAGTTTGCCTGCAAACTATTTAGTAACCGATTATAGGATTCCAAATCACATTGGGCAGCCGGAAATAAAGCAACTGTGCCACCGGCTGAAACATAACCGTTGATAGTAGCTGCAAGCGTGGAAGAAATATTTTTCAAATCTGACAACACCAGTAGTTGAATGCCCTGCAGCGAATCAGCAGGAAGTCCGCTTTCAGATACAGTACGATAATTAAACTCGGGTTGGTAACTAAACATCGCATCCAGAAAGGGGTTAGACCGATTGCCACTTAACACTAATACGTTCACTTTCTCTATGGCTTTAAAAGCAACGTAATAGTTATCGTCATAAGTAATTGGATAATCAGAAATAGCTAACTCAACTTTGTTCCATCCGGGTTGGGTCACTAAGAAACGGAGTGTATCGGTTACAGTAGAAGCCGGCTCCATGGATAATTCACTCATGGTTTTGGTTTGCCCGTTTAGCTTAAGCGCGAGTCTTTTCCCGTCTGTTTTTTCTCTTCCGCTATTCGTAAGCTTTACTACCAAGGTCACATTTTGGCCAATAAGCTGCACAGGCTCAGCAAACCAAACAGAGTCTATAAATAAATTATTCTGAACATCGGCAGATAATGGAATCAGGTTATATGATATAGAGGAATCTACCAACCAATCACCCATGTTCTTTTGAAAATCGGATAGCAGATAAGCCATTTTATTTTTTTCATTATTTCTATTCAGCATTTCCTGCTGCCGCTTTGTAATCTCTTGCAGGGAACGTACAGCCGGAGAAATCTCCAACTCGTCTATCATAGCGGTAAACTCCTCTTTATTCACCAGCCTTTGATGTCGGCCTTCAAAATCGTTACTCAGCAACTGAAAGGCATCATCTGCTGCATAACTCTTGACAATTTCTTTGGCGGTAGCTTTTGCTTTGTCGAATAAGCTTCGTCCGTCATGAATGGCATTCATGGAAAATGAATTATCAATATAAATGCTCACATTCTTTTTACCGGCTGCAAATTGATTCTTCTTGTTCGGGATAAAAGGTTGTGCAAATGCAAACACCAGAAATGCCAAAGCCAACAGACGAGCCGCCAACACGAGCAAATGCTTCAGTTTGCTCCGCGAAGCCGTTTCCTCTTTTACTTCTTTCAAAAATTTGACGTTGCTGAAATAGACTGTTTTAAACCTCCGAAAATTGAACAGGTGAATAATCACCGGAATGGCAAGCGCTACGAGTGCAGTTAAAAACCAGGGGAACAAAAATTGCATGGTCGAAAATATTCTTTTCTCATTTGAGCAAAAATTT
>CAYQRR010000225.1:0-5057 GCA_964419635.1 uncultured Chitinophaga sp.
TTTTTTTATTTTTATTATATATAAAAACAAAAAAACAACCACGACCGGGGAGGCTTGCTGGAGGCTTATGTCATAGTGCCGGTGTATAAAAATGCAATTCTGGATGGGTTACCATCTCCACCTTTATTGTATGAATGTGATGCAGATAGCCTTGCAATGCAAGAAAATAAAATGAAAACCAAGTTGCAGGAAAACGCATCGGCATCCAACATACAAGAGGCTATTCGAAAGAGTACCTCCAGCGAAATCACCGAAATCGAATATTCCAAATTGGGATTGAATATTTACGTTGACGATGTCTTTGTGGATAGTACTTCTGGTAACCGAAATGTGTTAACCACCACCGATAGGATTCGCGTGATGGGTCTGGTGCGAATACCGCAAGGTCTTTGTCGTACATTCGAAGTAGCGGTTCAGTTTTATACCCAAACCCCTAACGGGCTAAAGGATAAGCCATTGATGAGTAGAAACAGCTATTACAGTCTTATGAATAAACGGGCCGCTGCATTCACAGAGCCAATAGCCGTTGATCCTGAAAAAGAGGGATTTGAAGGATATTGGATATGCGATTTGCCTATCAGTGCTATTCAGTTTCCGGATGAAATTTGGAAATCTGACGAGCAAGTTGTCAAATTGTTAGCAGAACCCCTGTTGTATACAGATGGTATTCCGCTGCGTGCAGGGCGACAGGTAGAGTTTCAGATCAGCGGTAAATAGATTTATTTTCTGCTTTCAATCTTGTCCAGCAAAAGCCCCTGTTGCTTTACCTTATAGCTTAGAATAATATGCCCACCCGATGGGCAGCAGTTAGCATCATTCTTTTTATATAGCGGAAATTGGCGGTACAATTTGTTTCCCGACACATAAAACGAGTCATGGCCCATGTATGCGCCTTGCTCCAAACCCACAGGTAATTCATGCTCATACTTCAGTCTCTTGAACTCGGGTGTTTGATACACCACAACGCTGCCATAAACACCGGTTCCGGGTTGGCGCAGGATGAGCAACACTTGAGGCTCACTTTTGCCCGCAGAACCGGATTGAAGATTGACCAACAAGGAATTTTCAATAATGCCGAATCGTTTGTCTTTGGCCACTGTATCGGGTTTGTTGTCGGCACCTCGTTTTACAATGGCAAATTCACCTTCTGCATATTCTGTGCCCCAGCCAATGATATCGTAAACCAAGTGCGTATTCACAATTAGTGTATTATGATATTCATAAGAACTTTCCAGCCCAAGTTGCATGGCAGTATCTGCCGCAATAAATGCGGAATCAATAGCTCCTACTACCGGAATCTGTTTTTGGTTGGGTTGTTGATTACAGGCGGTTAACAAAATGGAAATGGCCAGTATTAAAACTGTACTACTATGCTTGCAGCCACTCATTTAGCCTTCATATTTGCCACAAACTGGTCGAAAAGGTAGTGCGAATCATGTGGTCCTGGTGAACTTTCAGGGTGATACTGTACACTAAATGCTTTAGTTCCTTTTATCCGAATTCCTTCCACTGTGTTATCATTGAGGTTAACATGTGTGATTTCTACCGTGGACGATTTTTCAATATCGGCACGGGAAACTTCAAAACCGTGATTTTGAGAGGTGATTTCGCTTAGGCCGGTAATCAAATTTTTTACCGGATGGTTAATCCCTCTGTGTCCATGATGCATTTTGTGAGTGGAAATGCCATTGGCCAGGGCCAGCAATTGATGCCCTAAGCAGATGCCAAACACGGGCTTTCCCGAAGCGCAAATTTCTTTAACGGTATGCACGGCATAGTCCATAGATGCCGGATCGCCAGGACCATTACTGATAAAGTAACCATCCGGCTTAAATGTTTCCATTTCGCTCCAACTTGTTTTTGCATGAAAAACTTTGGCATAAATCCCTTGCTCGGTCAAGCATTTGAGAATATTTTCTTTGATGCCACAATCGAGCACAGCCACTTTCAAGGGCGAACTTTCATCCCCGTAAAAATAGGGCTCTTGCGTGGTCACCTGTATTGCCAAATCAAGGCCGTCCATATCCGGGGCTAAGGCCAGTTTTTTCTTCAACTCTGATACATCCGTAGTTTCTGAACTAATAATACAGTTCATAGCGCCCTGCTTGCGAACATGAATGGTTAACGCTCTGGTATCTACATCGCTAATGCCCACCAGATTATTTTTTTCAAAATATTCCTGCAGTGAACTTTCTCCGTTTAATCGCGAAAAATTGTGACCGGAATATTTTTTACAAATAAGGCCTGAAATCTTTACGCTTTTAGACTCTACCTCGTCCGCTTTTACTCCATAATTTCCCAGATGGTCGCTGGTCATGATAATGGTTTGTCCGAAGTAACTAGGGTCTGTAAAAATCTCCTGGTATCCGGTCATGCCCGTATTAAAGCAAATTTCTCCTACCGAGGTACCAGTTTTTCCTAATGATTTTCCATAAAAAACGGTTCCATCTGCAAGGAGAAGAACCGCGGGCGAGGGGACAAATTGTTTGTTCATTAAAGTGCGAATATAACCGTACAGGCATTTTTGAAACCGAACTTTCTTTATTTGTGTTCACATAATATGCACAATGGACTTTAAGCCCGACTTGTGGAAGGCAGATGCACATAAAAAGAAGAAAGAAAATCAACAGTTCCTTGCAAAGGCCAAGCGAGTGCGCGGCATCGAGAAGAGGTTGCCCGACTTGCACGAAGAAGCTTTTTCAAAGATAGATTGTCTGCAATGTGCGGGCTGCTGCAAAACTATTTCGCCCCGTTTCAAATCGCCCGATTTGGTGCGCATTGCCAAATATCTGGGCATGAAACAGGGCGAAATGATTGATACTTATCTTCGGCTGGACGAGGATGGAGATTATGTGGTAAAAAAATCACCGTGCCCTTTTCTGGGTGCCGATAATTATTGCAGCATCTACGAAGTGCGCCCCCGCGATTGTGAAAAATATCCTTACACCGACAGCGGTGATTTTTTTGAATACGTTAACACCACGCTTCAAAACTCCACCACGTGTCCTGCTGTTTACTATGTGCTCGAAAAATTGAGGCAGGTTAAGTAGTGTGAAACAGGTTTTATGTTTAGCCGGCCTCACTATATTCGCCCCGAAAATTTTATTTTATCAATCTAAAACATAACAATTATGGCAGTATTAGTAGGAAAAAAAGCGCCCTCTTTTAAAGCGCAGGCCGTTGTAAACGGAGAAGAAATTGTAGAGAATTTTTCATTGGACCAGTATTTAGGCAAGAAATACGTAATTCTGTTTTTCTATCCCAAAGATTTCACCTTTGTATGCCCTACAGAGTTGCATGCTTTTCAGGAGAAATTGTCGGAATTTGAAAAACGCAATGTTGCTGTGGTTGCTTGCAGCACAGACACCGAGCAAAGCCACTGGGGCTGGTTGCAGTTAGATAAGAAGCAAGGCGGCATCAAGGGCATTACCTATCCGGTAGTGGCCGATACCAGCAAAACTATTTCGGCAAATTATGATGTATTAAATGGCGAGTATTTTTACGATGAAAACAATCAGATGCAAGCCACTAGTGAGTTAATTGCCTATCGTGGTTTGTTTTTGATCGACCGTGCCGGTATTGTTCAACATCAACTGGTAAACAATTTGCCTATTGGTCGTAATATTGACGAGGCCCTGCGCGTAGTAGATGCGCTTCAGTTTTTTGAAGAAAAAGGCGAAGTGTGTCCTGCTAACTGGAGCAAAGGACAAGAGGGACTTAAAGATACACACGATGGGGTAGCCTCTTATTTGTCTAATCACTAATTAAACAGAGCAAAAAGAAAAGGGCTTCTCAAGAAGCCCTTTTTTTATGCTATCAACTGATGGAGTTCCTCACTCTTTGCGTGTAGTTGCGCAAGGCAGTACGTGCATCGGTACCATTTTTTTTGATGTCGGATAGGATATCGATTGCGGCCAGCACATGGGTTAGTTGTTCGCCCTCATCTTTCCCCTCAATTTCTATTTCAGGCTTTATCTCGTTTAATAGGGCATTTTCGGCTGCTTGTAGTTGCTCCAAACTGTATGTTTCCGATAGTTTTTTAATAACTGGTATTTGCATAATCTGTTTATTTTAATTCTTCCAGCATACTTACTACAAATTCCTCTTTGGACGTGGCAGCGCCCTTTACCAATTGACCGTTTTTAAAAGTGGCAATAAATGGAAGATTATCTACTCCCCCGGCCTTGCGGGCCGCTTGGTTTTCTTCGGCATTAACTTCCAGAAACTCTATTCCTTCGAAACGTTCATCTGCGGATAATCGCTTGAACTTTGGGGCAAAGAGTTTGCAGGAACCACACCAATCGGCATAGTATTTTACAATCACTTTTGGATGGCTATTTAATTTTTCCTGAAAGTCTGCATCTGTTGCAAGGTGTACCATTTGTTTTTATTTTTTTTGAGTTTAAAGATAATGTTCACACGAACAATTGTAGGGCAAAAGAGTTCGCCCGGTAGAGTTTTTTATCAAGGGTCTACATTGACATGAATCCATACTCCTTTCAGTTCAGGTATAGCTTTCATGTCATCTACAATCTGTTGCAAAGCATTTTTCATGCCGGCCAGGTCTTTTGTTTGGAGAGTGCTTTTGATGAGTACATCACGGATAAAAAAATTATTGACCCTGGATACAAAAGGGGTGGCAGGACCCAGCACTTTCCCTTGTTCTTCTTTACGCAATTCATTGGCTAAAAACAGCGCTGCTTTTTCAACCCGTTGCACCTCTTTGTGTCGCAATTGCACTTCAATAACGCGCGCAAATGGTGGGTACAAAAATTGTCTGCGCGTGAGCAACTCGCGCTCATACATTGCCTTAAAATTATTTTGCATCACATTTTGAATCACCGGGTGCGTAGGGTCGGCAGTTTGAATGACCACACGTCCTTTTTTGCTTCTGCGGCCAGCACGGCCTGCCACTTGTATAAGTAACTGAAACGCCCTTTCAAACGAACGAAAGCCAGGATGGAAAATTAGCTGATCAGCGTTCATAACTCCCACGAGCGTTACATGGTCAAAATCCAGTCCCTTGCTGACCATCTGTGTGCCTACCAGAATATCTA
>CAYQRR010000226.1:0-5019 GCA_964419635.1 uncultured Chitinophaga sp.
TGAACTACTATTTTATAAAGAACTACGCATTTAATGCCAACTACAGTTGGAACAAACTGAACCTGCTGGGCAGCACCGATCCAATTATTCCGGCCTTCAACACTCCGGAGCATAAGTTTAATGTGGGCTTTAGCGGCAAAGACATTCAAATAGGGAAAGCAAAAGGCTTTGCTTTTAATGTGAATTACAAATGGATTCAGGGCTTTTTGTTTGAGGGCTCGCCACAGTTTACGGGCACCATCCCCAGTTATATGTTGCTGGATGCGCAAATCAGCTGGGAGTGGCAAAAGATTTACACCACCTTTAAATTTGGAGGGTCTAACCTGATATCAAAACTCAATTACCAAACCTATGGCGGACCGGCTGTGGGCCGTATGCTCTATGGCTCTGTGTTGGTGAACCTGGACCAGGATGTGCTGGAAAAGAAGAGGGAGAAAAAGCAGAAGAATTTTTAATCTACCGCTCTCAGCCGCTCGTTGCGGGCGGCTATCAGAATGCTGAGCTCATATAGCAGATAGATAGGAATGGCCACCATGGACTGTGTAAACACATCGGGCGAAGGAGTGATAACACCTGCTGCAATAATGATGAACACAATGGCATAGCGCCTTACATTGCGCATGATGCCCGCGCCCAAAATGCCGATGCGCGACAAGAAGTAAACAATCATCGGCAGCTCAAACACGGCCCCTATGGCCAGTAGCATGACGGTGAAAAAGTCGATGTAATTATCAATGGTGAAGTTGTTCTTGATTTTGTCGCTGATGGTAAAGCCCACTGCAAAATTGACCGAGAAAGGAATGATGATAAAGTAACAAAACAACACGCCTGCAAAGAAAAACAGCGAACTGGCCAATATGATGCGACTTGTTTTTTTCTGCTGCTCGGCACTAAGCGCAGGGGCCACAAAGCGCCATAATTCATACACGATGTATGGAAACGCCATCACAAAACCGATAATGATGCTGTATTGAAAGAGGAGCGTTATTTGCCCAAAGAGGGAGGTGTTTTGCAGCTGAATAGGAATATCCCGGTCAATACAAATAGCGTCTTTGAGATTCAGTTTTTCGCCCACCAGGCACATAAGTTTATAAGTCGGAAAATCCTTGGAGCAGATGCCCAGAATGATGGTGTCGAACACGAAATCGTAGAAAATGCCCACCAAAGAAGCACAAACCGCCACCGCAATAACGGAGCGCAGGATGTGCCAGCGCAAGGCCTCCACATGGTCAAAAAAGCCCATTTCGGCTTCCGGGTTGTCGCTGCCGTTGGTTTTAAAAATCATGGGGCGAATGTAAGCAGGCGGCAAACCCCTGCAAGTATTGTATTAAAAAGGCACCACACGCCCCGGTTGCACAGCGACATTTTTCCCGCTATGTCGTTCTGTAACCACCTTAAAGGGCTTAAAGCATTGAAAACCCGCGCTTTTTGCCGAACGCTATCCTATGGGACTGCCAAGGCCGGATGCTCTCCCCTGTTTTTTGGCAAATATTTCTTGGAAACTTAACGCAGAATGCCATAAAATGCCGACACTAATTCTACTTTTGCAGCCCTCCTTTATAGAGGAATTAAACTTATCTTTTATGAAAAAATTATTACGCATTGCTGCGTTTACCGTTTGTGTTTTATTGGCTAATTTGAATGGTTGGGGGCAGTTGGTTACTTACAATTTTCCCGCAACAAGTTCGCTGGTTGCTAATTCAACTGCCGCTAACTTAACCGCGTCAGATGTTAGTTTATCAACGGGCACCATCGAAACCAATATCACAACCGGCACTTATTTCCCTAATGAACCGTATGTAGAAGAAACTGACGGTTGGACGGCTTCTACTCAGGCTTCAGCAAAAAGTTTTCAATTTACGCTGACGGCAGGTTCGGGATATGTTTTCTCTATCACAAATATTTCATTTAGAGCTTACGCCACGGGTGCAGGGCCTTCTGCTTTTGGATTTGCAATCGGTTCTTCGGATATATATTCAGTTAATGCACCAAACTCTAGTATCGTTGTAGTTAATCAAGCAGTTTCCGGTCAAACAGGATTAACCTCTGCTACCATCAAAATTCAAGGTTGGCTGAATGGTTCAAGAACATCTTCCGGCTTAGGAATTTTTAAATTGGATGATATTGTAGTTACAGGGGTTGTCTCGGCTGCATCGGCTCCTTCCATCACCCTCACCACAACCGGCTTCATATCCGGTGGCAACTTTGGCAATCAGTGTGTGAGCACCAATAGTTTCGCTAGCAGCTATACAGTAAGTGGAAGCAATTTGGGAAGCACCGACATCACTATTACTCCGCCTACCGGCTTTCAAATCAAAAAGTCTACCGACCCGGTAAGTTCTTTTTCTAACAGCGCACTTACATTGACTCCCAGCAGCGGTAGCGTGCCCACCACCACTATTGATGTGCGTTTTTCCCCTTCTTCTACGCCCGGCACTTATGCAGCCGCTAACATTACACATGTATCGGGCACGGCCTCCGGAAACGTATCTGTGCAGGGCGTAGGGGTAAACAGCGCCCCTACGGTAACTGCAGGTAGTGCAAGTAGTGTAGGCACTACCGATGCCACTGTAGCCGGCAATATTACCAACACCGGGTGTACTTCCGTTTCTGCTTATGGTATAGAATACAGCACGACCAACAATTTTACAAACGGCACCGGTACGCAAATTGCTTCCAACAATATTAGTTCCGGCTCATTTAGCTCTGCCTTAGGGGTTACACCACTTTTGGTGGCTAATACACTCTATTACTATAAAGCCTATGCTACCAATAACGGAGGCACTTCATACAGTAGCCAAAGTTCTTTTTACACATTTCCGCCAGCACCTGTAGTGGGGAGTGTGAGCAATTTGGCATCTACCAGTTTCAGAATCAACTGGACAGACATCACCACCGGTAATCAAAACGAAAACTATTTTGTTGAGGTATACTCGAATAGCAACTATACCGGATTGGTCAATAGCGGAGCCACTGCGGCCAATGCCAGTTTTAGAGATATCAATACAGGTCTTAGCGCCAATACACAGTATTGGTACCGGGTAAGAGCCGTGAATAGCGCAGGCAACGGAGCATGGACCGGTAGCGTAGGCAGTCCGCTTACGGTTACCACCTTGCCTACCCCTACTACCGTAAGTTTTGCTTCTGCCTCTGCCACTGCATTAGAAAATTCAGGAACCTACAATATTGCAGTATCTATTGCCAACGCAAGCGCAACTGTGGCCACGCAAGCTACCATTGGCATCCAATCGGGTAACGCCACGTTTGTCAACGGATTTTCGACACAGACGCTGACTTTTCCGGCTGGTAGTAGCACCAGCCAAAACGTAGTAGTCACCATTACCAATAACACTACATGTGATGGCGATGCGGCAATCGTGTTTAATTTTTCGGCTGTAACCGGTGGCGAAAGTGCCACTGCCAGCGGCACTACCAGCTTTACACTTACTATTGACGATGATGAACAAACCTCCCAAAATTTATTGGTGGATGATTTTGAAGCAGGAACACTCACCAACTGGGCGAATACCACCGACTGGACGAATTCAAATTCCTCTCCAATTACCGGTACACGCTCATTAAGATGTAATGCTCCTGCAGTTGCCTCAACAAGCCACGTAACACATGCCTATGTGGGAACCTTCAACCTTGCTTCAGGGGCTACCACCTGGCGGTTTAATATGAAAAATGGTGCATGGGACCCGTCTAGTAGCTCTAAGTTTTTTGTATATCTGATTGCTAATCAATCCAGCTTTATCAGCAGCCCAACAATTGATGGGTACGCAGTGGGTGTAAATATGAATAGCGAAACCGATGACTTGTTGAAATTGGTAAAAACTGAAAACAATTTCGGGTTTTATACTCCTCTGGTTACTTCCTCTTTAAATTGGGACCCCGGACAAACAGTAGGTATTGAGGTAACCAGAACTGCAGGCGGACTGTGGGAGTTAAAATATGATGCCAGTGGCAATTTCGACAATCTTGTTTCTGCCGGCACAGCCACCAATACCGATTTTACATTTAATGATTTCTTTGGACCAGTATTCACCTACACATCTTCTCGAAGCACCGATTTTTGGATGGATGATATTTCCATCAGCCAGATTGCCTGTGCTTCGCTTACCAGCAGCGAGTCAGATATAGCGGACAATACAGACTACGGAGAAACAGTAGATCCCTTTAACATAAACGTTAAGTATATAAACTACCTGAACAACACCGGCACTAATGCAACCGATAAAGTAGTGGTTATGAAATTGAAACTGCGCGATGGCGGCAGCGATTTGCTAGATGCCGATTTAGAAGGCACTGAACTAAACAGTTTAACCGTTTCGGTAAAAAACACTTCCGGCACTGACCGCGGTAATTATTTAAAGCGTGCGGTACTGACTACCTCTGCGGGCACATGGATAGCCGAGGGCACCATCTCTGCCGGACAGATTACCTTTACCGGCTTAAGTGGAGCAAGTGTAACTTGTAATGATGCGGATCTAAGTGGTAAAGATTTGCATCTGCGTGTTTCGTTCAACGAAGCCAATGTAACCGATAACGAAAAATTAGTTTATAAGATAACAGCCGCTACTGCAAACGCGGCTAAATCAACCTTTGCCGCAGCAGATGCTGGTGGAGCGCAGACAGATAACTCTACGCTAAACGATAGAAACAGAATTGAGGCAGTGGCTACTGCTCTGGCATTTTTACAACAACCTCCTCTTACGGTAAATCAAAATTCCACTATGTCACCGGCACCCTCTGTGGAGGCGATTGATGTGAACGGCAGAAGAGATCTGGATTATAACATTGTTATCAATGGCACATCGGATGGTGCGCTGAACACCACACCGATGGCGGCTACCCCATCTTCGGGTATTGCTACGTTTTCGAACACGATACACACTGCTGCTGCCACTGGTCGTAAACTTACTGCTACACCGGTATCCGGCTCAGTTACTTCGGTACAATCTAACGCTTTTGACATTATCGCTGCTAGCAACCCTTCCGATTATTATCAAAGTAAAC
>CAYQRR010000227.1:0-5003 GCA_964419635.1 uncultured Chitinophaga sp.
TAGAGCATCTGACTACGGATCAGAAGGTTAGGGGTTCGACTCCCTTCGGGTGCACAAAGCGAGGCAGATGCCTCGCTTTTTTTATGGATGCTTCAGAAGACTAATGCCCACCGCACAATGCAGGCATTTATGTTTATCGCAGTATTCTTTCTTTAGCTGAATCATAGATTGCGTTTGGGACGCATTCGTGCAGCGAACACCTAAAGCCTGCCAACCATTTATAATGCTATTCCGCTCAGCAGAAGCGTCCTCTAGCAGTGCCAGCGCCTTGTCGCAATACTCTTCCTCATCTTTATATTTTCCGTAGCAAAATAATAGTGGGGCTACAACATTAATAAGCAGGGTATTCTTCATGTCTTTGCCGATATGCCATTTTACTTTCTCTGAGGCTTTATCAAATAAATAATGGCTGTGCCAATAGCTGCTCGGCTTAACATCAAAAAGGTGGTGCAAAGCGGCAATCGATGAGGAAGTTATAATCTTAGAAAATAACTTGGTGTCCTCAGCAAGAATGGCGGCTAACTGTGCGAGACGCAGGGTTGGGAAATTCGATGGTCTTAAACGCAGAAATTTAAAACCGGATGAATGAAGCGGAGTGAGTTGGTGCAATCGTTTAAGGTAATTGAATTCAGCCCTCAGTTGTCGGGGATACTCTTCCAGTAACTCGCTATCTAATAAACCGGATTGTCCGAACAACATCGCTTCAATTTTTAATGAATTGCCCTGGTATTTACTGAGCACTGTTATAGGCAAGGACAGAGCCAGCGATTCAAAAGCTTCGCGGTTGACCGATGAACCAAAATAACGAGCCAGCAATTGATAAGTAACCTGTTCCCAGTCGTTTTTCGTACGCTTCAATAGCTCTTGAATATGATTGTTTTTGTCTTCCAGTCTTTCAATGAGCAGCCTTTCTCTAAAGTTGCTCAACACCACCGGATTTAGCTTAGGCAGAAAACTTTCGCACGGTATCCACGCCTTACTCAGCATTAAGAAATGATACCGCTCCAATACCTGTGCATCCATGTATTTTTGCAAGACCAGTGTAGGTATAGTTTCTCCCTTTGGGTTGGTCTTGTATTTCTTCGGCTCGTGGTATACCACATGTAGCACCACTGTGTCGTAGGCACTGTCTTTATGGTGCCCGTGTTGTTCCCAGTCAGAATCATTGATGTGCAACTCCACGTGTCCCGCCCACACGGTGTTGCCAATTCTTATTCTTGCATTCAAGAAGTCAGGTCCCGCGTCAAAATTGTGTATGCCGCTCTGTATAATTACAAGTGGCTCGCCTGTCTGCGTAAACAAATGGCTGGTGTCAAATAGCTTGTATTTCCAAATGAAGTGAAGAAGAGTTTCCGTAATCATATCAGGGCTTTCAATCCGAAGAAAGTCTCTTTTTTTATTTTGCAAACAATATGAAAACCACCGAAGCCAATTCCCTCTACGATCATCTGGAGAAGATGAGCACACGCGAATTGCTAATCAACATTAACCGTGAAGACAAAAAGGTTCCGGAAGCAATAGAACTTGCTATCCCTTCTATTGAACAACTGGTAGATGTGATAGCCGATAAAATGCTCAGCGGTGGGCGTCTATTTTATATCGGTGCAGGAACCAGCGGACGGCTCGGTGTGGTGGATGCCAGTGAATGTCCGCCTACTTATGGTGTACCGCACGGTCTGGTAATTGGAATCATGGCCGGAGGAGATAAAGCCATGCGAAAAGCTGTTGAATTTGCCGAAGATGACAAAGAGCAAGGCTGGAACGATTTGCTTGAACACAAGATTCATTCCAACGATGTAGTAATTGGGATAGCCGCATCCGGCAGGACGCCTTATGTCGTGCATGCATTGGAAAAATGCCGGGAGCATCACATTGTCACCGGCTGCATTACTTGCAATAGCCAAACGCTTTTGGCTGCTCAGGCAGACTATCCTATTGAGGTAGTGGTGGGGCCCGAGTTTGTGACGGGTAGCACGAGAATGAAAGCCGGTACTGCTCAAAAGTTGGTGCTGAATATGATAAGCACGTCCGTTATGATAAAGATAGGTCGGGTGGAAGGAAACAAGATGGTGCACATGCATTTAAGCAACGATAAACTGATTGATAGGGGAACCAATATGATTGTAAATGCTGTTTCTATTCCTTATGAGGATGCCAAGGCATTGTTATTAAAGCATGGTAGTGTGAAAAAAGTGCTGGAATCTTTATCTAAATAAGTATCAACTAGGGTAAAATAAAAAGAGCCGCTCAATAGAGCGGATCTTTTTATTTTACTGATTAGGTTCAGACTATTTGTGCTGAATAGTAAGGTGTTTAACTGCTGTTCCATTGTCGCTTTGGATTTTTACTAAGTAAAGTCCGTTGCTTACAGATTGCAGATTAAGATCCATATTGGTTGTTCCTGCCTTAAAGAATGTAGTTGGCAAAACAGTTTCTCCCAAAATGTTGTAAACAGTCACACTCATGTCCGGTGTTACGTTGCCGTTGAAAGTCAACTGAACTTTTCCGGTGCTTGGATTAGGGAACATGCTGATAGAAGAAGAAAAATCAACATCGTTGATGCCTACACCGGAAGTAGATACTTGCTTGCACACTTGTTGTGAAGTTCCAAATGCATTCGATACAGTTAAGCAAACGTTGAAGTTTCCGTTAGTGGTAAACGTTTTTAAAGGGTTTTGAGCAATTGAACCTGTTCCATCACCAAAGTTCCACTGCCAAGACTGTGGCAAGTTGATTGATTGATCCTGGAATTGTGCTTTGTAAGCCAGTTGAGGGAAGCTCCAAGAGAAGTTAGCAGTAGGAATAGCTCCCACAATTACGGTGCGAACCACGGTATCGCTGTTGCCAGCTGCATCGGTTGCAATGTAAAGCACATCATAAACGCCCACTACGTTAGGGTTTGGAGAGTTTTGAATAGTAGGAGTAATGGCTCCATCGGTGCAGTCAAATGCAGTAGCACCATCCTCTGTATAAGAAGTGTTTACCAATACGGTTACAGTATCTTGACCATTCAAAGTAATAGAAGGAGGTGTTTGGTCCAGTGGCAGAGTGAAAGCGTTGTTAGGAATATTCAGGTTGTCAATATAGTAGAATGCAGCAGGTTGTTCGCTGGAACCAAGACCCAGAGAAGGATCGTGATTGTAGTCAACCTGGGTAAGGATCAATGGAATATTGTAGTTGCTACCATTTTCCCACACAATTGGAGATATAGCAGGATAAACAGCACCACCAAATACACCTCCGGAGCTGTTTACAGTTTCGCCTCCCCAAAGAGAATCTCCTTCAGTAAAGTTGTAGAGCGGAGTAATTTTTTCATTGGCAATATCAATACCACGACCAAATAGGTTTGGAATATCATTATCGGTAGAAAGAATAACATCGATATCGCTCTCCAGCCAGAAGAAGAACAACTTGTTGCCATCTGCCGAACGAGCAGTCAGCGGGCGATTGTCTTCTGTTTGTGCCGGATTATCCGAGCTGAAGGTTCCGCGCAAAGTCCAGATGTCAGCAAAGTGAATTCCTTTCCAGTTACAGCCGGCTTGTGCAGCAGGGTCGTAGGTAATATCCCATACATCGTATCCGGCAGCCAGAATAGAATATTCTGTTCCGTTACCAACAATTACCAGTAAGTGTGGGTTACCGTTTGCATCCACTACTAAATCACAATCAAAGCTGCAAGTTGGTTTTTTGTCCAGTGGAGTTCCGTCTACCAGTTCGCTGTTCAATTCATCAAACACGCCCTGGATGCTGTCCAGGTCAACGCGGATAACACTGCTCCAGGTAGCACCGAAGTCAGTTGATTTCCAGAATAAAGGGTCATAAACAGAATCGCCATCATTGGTAATATCTCCTAGTCCGGCTATCCAACCATATTGACCGGTTGGGTCAAATGCAATCGAGAAAGAAGTTGCTGTAGAGATTGTGCTACCACTGTTGTCTAAATCTTCAAATACCTGCGTGATTTTGCTTTCTGTCCAGTCAATATCTTTAGTAGTGTTGTTCCATACTCCTTTTTCAACCACGATTCCGTCTGTAATGGAGTTAGAACCTTGCGCAAACGAATTGTTGCTGCTCTCGTTTACTTTCCAAAAAGTGCCGGGTGTGCTTTGGCAGAAACCGGTTCCAATGGCAACATTGCCACTGTTGATGATATCAATATTTACATTGAAAGTAGAGGTGTCTCCGCTTAGTTTTCCACGACCACGCATAGAACCTTGCCAGCTGCCTGCACTACCATCGTGCCAGGTGCCGGAGTAAACTAAATAGGCACTATCCGCAACGGTGTTGCCTGATGGGTTGAAAATTCCACCCTCTGGGAAACGGCCGTTAACGTTTACGTTGTCAATACTCAAGTCGTTGGTGATTGGGCCAATGTTGGTAGTCCAAGTAGCACCACGGGTTTTTGAAATATCGTAGCGATATTGTGCTACGTTAGTTCCGGGAGCAATGGATGGGTCATTTCTGTGAACAAATACTACCGTGTTGATGTCGTTATTTACATCCAACTGATTGTTGCCACCATCGATGATTGTCAGCAAATTACCTGCACTACCCACACGCTGTGAGTTTAAAATGGAGGTTAATCCGCCACCGCGTGATGATTTGTGAACATGCGAAGAAGAAGAAGTGTTAGCTGCATTGGTATTTACAACCGGCTTGTCTTGTAACATGCGGTCAAGTTTGTTGTCTCTAAGCGCTTGTTGTGCACTTAGATTTAAACCCAAAGAAGCCACAGATAAAAACAGTAAAAGCTTTCTCATTTTAATTAGTGGTTTTGTTTTAGAAAATGGAGGCCAAAAGTAACCGAATAATTGAATTGGGTAGACGTGTGGAAAAAACTTTTGTCATGGAATTGTAAAAATTGAACTTCTCCTTTGTAGCCCCTCATTCTTACACTTCTATGTCATTGGTTTACAGTCAAAATAACTCAAAACGGGATGGTCTGTTTTTGAAAAGGAGTAAAGACAGGAGTGTTGTTAAGTATTGCAGTGTTGAAGTAAGTC
>CAYQRR010000228.1:0-4995 GCA_964419635.1 uncultured Chitinophaga sp.
GTTTCACCCAAGCCATGCCGGAGGTAATGCGGTGTTTCCTGCATGCTTATTAGTTTCATTCCAAACTTGCCACGAACTTCCTTTAATTTTTTATCAAAATCGGCATTACGTGAAGGGGTATAGATGGCGTATTTCAAATATTTATCAATGTAAATACTAGAGGATAGACAAGCCATTTCCCACGAGCCGCAATGTCCCAGAACGGCTACTACATTTTTACCTTCGGCACATAAATTTCCCACCAAACTATAATTGGTCACAATGGCTCGCTTCAAAATCTCATCTTTACGAATACCAATGCAAAGGACAGATTCCACGATTCTGTCCGATAGATTCTTGTAGAAGTCTTTGGTAATGGATTCAATCTCTTCGTTTCTTTTTTCAGGGAAGGATTGACAAAGGTTTTGTTGAACCACATACCGTCTGTATCGGAATACATATTGCAGCAGAAATGCAATTATATCAGCGATAAAATACCACCAGGAAACGGGAAGCCGTGATAATAGCCGCAATGCAAAGAAGCCGGTTTGGATGAGAATGGCAGTGAACATGCACTTCTGTGATAAATTGGGTTATTACTTTTTCTGTAGTTCCCCGGCCCGTATGGTAAACTCACGCTTTTTAACTCCGGTTTGGTCTATAAACTCCAGTTTAGCCACACGGTTTCCAGCTTCTCCACTCAAACTTATTCTGCCAAAATTTTTAAACCCAAAATCGCTTTTAGGAACCCGGTTATCGTTTTTATAAGCGCCCAACAATCTTCTGGGCAAGGTGGGAGAGGTAAGTGGCGAACAAGTAATATCATACATCGGGTATCCCTTCCAGTTCAAAGCACTTATTTCGCTAAAGTGCTTATCTCCGGTCAGAAAAATTACCCCTTTAATGTTGTTATCGGCAATGAAATCAAGCAATTCATTGCGTTCCTTCATGTATTCCATATAGGTTTCCCCGAAAGCATTAGCCGTTAATATCTGCGTCCCCAAACAAATAAACTTGAAACTGGCATCGCTAAACATCAATTTGTTTTTCAGCCATAGCATCTGTTTTTCGCCCAGCATGGCAGAAGCGCTATCGCCAGCTTTTTCGCGATAATACCTGCCATCTGTCATGAAAAACTCAGTGTCGTAGTATTTAAAGTTGAAAAAATTCCCCTTTACATTTTCATTTTCCGGATAGGTATTTGGCCAGAAATTCTTGAATACAAGCAGAGCTGTGTCCTTTAAGGCAAACGTGCCATCTGCATCATTAGGACCATAATCGTGGTCGTCCCACATAGCATAGTTGGGCGTGGTAGCCAGTAAATCGCGATAGAAATGGTTGTAGGTTTTTCTGATTTTCAGGTTGCGCTTGAACATGCCTTCATAGCTGCTCCAATGTTTTTTGTAGAGGTAATATACATTGTCACCCAACCATACCATAAAGTCGCCCTTCTTGCGTTTCATGTAGTAGAAAATCCAGTTGGAACCACCAGGGAACACCCCTTGTGTGATATCTGTTTGCAAGAGCGAACAAGAACCAAGCAAAAAGTTAAATTCTTTAACTGCGGTGTCGGATTGTGTTTTAAATGAATAGCGTGCATGAGCGCCCCAACCGTCAATAGATATAATGATATTGTATTTATGGTCGGGCTTAAGGCCGGTAAACTCCATAGTGAGGGCTATGTTCCCTTTTTCATCGGTGATGGAGTTGGCGCTGGTGGGGTAATAAACTCTCTTTTCAGCCGTGTCACCTAGTATCAGCATATTGTTGCCTTGTCCACGGTAGGCAATCCAGATTTTGGCCGAATTTTTAGTGACTGAACCCACCACCGGTCCGGCAATCAGTTTCGGCTTCTGAGATTTTTGACCTATTACAGAGAAGGAAATTACCAGTAGTAGAGACAGAAGGAAGATGTTTCGCATAGCGCGTGAAAGTAGTATTTCATTTTTCGTTTTGAAGTTGAAAACCGAACACGCTTGCGCTTACGAATAATACCCTTTACTTTGCCGCAATCTTTAATGGACACCGTCAAAAATATTTTATTGGTAGAAGGTGATGAGCGCAGCGCTCATGACATATTGCGCTTTTTGAAAGTAAGCGGCTATATGTTTTCGGTGAGTCATGTGTCGGACACTGCCGATGCACTGAATTATCTTCACACCAGACGCCCGGACTTAGTATTGCTGGATTCGGCTATTACTAACCATAAAGAATGGAGCACACTCCAATCTTCTTTCCAGCGCGACAATGTGCCTCTCGTTTTGTTGTCCGAAGCTTCGCCCACGGAGGCTCAAAAGCATGCCGGAAGGGTAGGCGCTACAGATTTTCTGGTAAAAAATAAGATCAATCTCTTTCATCTCCAAAAAACAATTGCAACGGCCCTTAAATTGACAGAAGCGGAAGAAAAGTTTGAGCATACTTTGACCGGATATGTTGCTCAGAATGAGGCCTTCTATAAGGTTTTTAATCAGATGTCCGAAGGCGTATTGGTGATTAACGGTGCCAACGCTATTCGATATGCCAATGCGAAAGCTTACAGTATTTTAAGTGAAGATTATCTCAAGATTTATTTATCTGACTACATCTGCTTCCGCGATTTGGATCAGGAGCAGGTGATTGAAATGAATCCTTCGCCTGATGTGGTCATTCAAATTCGAGTAAGTAAGCTCGATTGGAATGGGGAGGCATGTAATCTCCTTATTTTTGAGTACAAAACATCTCCGCATAAACCATCTTTGGAAAACAACAAGGCCTTTGCCCAGTTAGTGAATAATTTGGAGTTGCATGCGCTGTTTACCAAAGCTGATAGGATTGTTTTTGCTGATAAAGCCTGTCAGAAACTACTGAAGGTAATACCCGGAGATATACAGGGAAAGCTACTCAGTGATTATCTGGAATTGAATTCAGATGCTCAGGCGGGTATATCTACCCAGACATTTTTAAGCAGTAAGCAGTTGGATGGGTTGATTAAATATAACGATGGCAGCACATTGGCCGTAAATGTGGTTTCAAAGCCACTGAGTGTGGATGGGGGATTATATCACATGCATTTTCTCCAGCCGAAGGTTCGGATAACCATGCAGTGGAGCCACGCCACCGAGCCGATGATGATTCGTTTTCCAGCGAGAATGTATTGCATTTGGCATCGCATGATTTGCGCGAACCGGTCCGCACCATCCTAAATTATGTGCAGCTTATTTCCGATAAGTTGAGTGAAGAAAAATACAAAGAGGCCAATGAGTATGCATTGTTCGCAAAGGACGCAGCGGAAAGAATGGAGCGATTGTTAAGCGATTTAAAACTCTATATCGCTTTAAATACTCATAAATTTCAGTTGACGAAGGTGTCGGCTAAGCTGACAGTGAATGATGTGCTTAAAAGTGCAAAGCAAAAAATTCAGGAAAGCGGTGCACAGATTAGTGTAGCAGAACTACCTGAGGTAAGCGCAGATAGAGAATTACTGGAGAAATTATTCGCTCAGTTAATCGATAATGCTATTAAGTTTCATAAAAAGGACAGAACCCCTATCGTGGATATTGGCTACGATAAATACGATGGACAAATAATTTTTTGTGTTCGTGATAACGGTATCGGCATTTCTAAAAAATATCAACAAAAGATTTTTGACTTGTTTGAAAGGTTAAACCGAGTAGACGAATTTCCCGGCAACGGTTTGGGCTTGGCTATTTGCAAAAAGATTATTGAGCTGCATGGTGGCCGAATCTGGATAGAGAGTTTGCCCGGCTTTGGCAGTAGTTTCTATTTTACACTTCGATCAAAGTAGTTAGATATTCAGCACCTCATATATTTTCGGATTCTCTTTCAGCGAAGTTTCTATCACGGTGCTATCTGTGTCTGAAAGAAAAACCTGGCCAAAATCATCACCGGCAATAATGTTGAGCAACTCACGGCTGCGATCGGGATCCAGTTTGTCAAATATGTCGTCAATAAGCAGAAAAGGTCTAAAACCTTTAGCCGCCCTTATAAATTGGTACTGCGCCATTTTCATGGCCACTACGAAACTCTTTTGCTGTCCTTGCGACCCGAACCGTTTGATTTTGTTTGAACCTATATAGAATTCAATATCGTCTTTGTGAATTCCGCTTTCGGTTCGTTGTAATATCAAATCGCGTTTCAAATTCTTTTCTAGCAACGATTCCAGAGGAGCATCTCTTAATTGGCTGGCATATTGAAAACTGACTTTTTCTCGTTGGAGGCTCAGTGTTTCATAGTAGTAGCTGAAAATAGGTTGTAGCCGTTCAATGACCAGCGACCGCGCTTCAAAAATCTCCGTTCCTAACATATGTAACTTGTGGTTGTAGGTTTCCAGCAAGGCTTTGTCTAAGGTATTGTTTTCAGCAAACTCTTTCAGTGCGGCATTGCGCTGCAATAGGAACTGATTATACTGCATCAGGTTTTCCAAATATTTCATCTGCACCTGCGAAATCGTACTGTCCAAAAATTTCCTTCGCTCTTCGCTTCCCCCGGTTACAAGTGCATTGTCATCGGGGGCTATCATTACAACCGGATATTGCCCCACATGCGAACTGAATTTGGGTACTGGCACATCATTTACCAGTAGCTCTTTTTTTCTGCTATTCTGAAACTTGTAAAGGATAGTATGCTTAATTTGGTCGCGAATCAGGGTCGCATCTATTCTGAAAAAGTCTTTGCCAAAAAGAATGTTTTGCTGGTCGGTGTGGCCAAAATAGCTTTTGGTGAGGCAGAGATAATAAATGGCATCCAGCAGATTGGTTTTCCCGATTCCGTTGTTTCCTATCAGGCAGTTTATCTTTCTGGAAAACAGAAACTCTCGCTGTGGGTGGTTCTTAAATTGGAGGAGTGCAAGTTTGGATAGGAACACTATATTTGACCGCTTTTTTTAAAAAAATGAACGTGGCGAAAGTAACTAAAGACACCTATTTGTATTGGTACGAAATGATGGTGCGTTTGCGTAGGTTTGAAGAGCGCGCTGGCATGTTGTATGGCCAACAGAAAATCAGGGGTTTTTGTCAT
>CAYQRR010000229.1:0-4967 GCA_964419635.1 uncultured Chitinophaga sp.
GCTGCAATTACCGGGGCATGTGAAACCCCGCACCGACCATTTTTTTATACTGGGGCATTCGGTGGGGGGTATCCTCACAGCCAATATGAGTATGCTGTATCAGCAATATGGCTTACCCAAACCGCTCACGGCTTTTTCGATACAGCCCGGTGCTGCGGGTTTTCTGTCTCCGGATTATTCGGCCTTTCCGTCTGATGTCATGTATCTTTCATTGGTGAGCGAAAACGATATTATCGTAGGCACAGCCCCCGGCACCACCATCTATAACCAGGCAGTAAATACCCCGACCAGCATCAAAAATCTGGTGCACACCTATGCCGACAATCATGGTTCGCCCGGCATTTCCGCTTCGCACTTTGACCCCCTGGCGGGCGATGCCGCCTTCGACAATGGCGAAACCAATTTATTTATTGCCGCTTCGGGAAGCGGGCCCGTAGATGCATTTGACTATTACTGTACCTGGAAGTTGCAGGATGCGCTCATGGACTGCGCTCTGCACCAACAAAACTGCGACTATGCTTTTGGCGACACGCCTGAGCAGCATGGCATGGGCCAGTGGAGCGATGGAACACCGGTGCGTATTCTGGAAATTACGCCAAGTGCGGCCTCCAGCGTAGGAGAAATTAATAGCGATTTAGAAGTGAGTGTGTTTCCGAACCCTAATAGGGGAATTTATGAGTTACGATTGGCAAATTATGATACAAGTAACACCTTGCTTTTTGAATTGGAGGACATTACCGGAAATTTGATAAACCGAAAGGATGTTAATACCTGGCAAATTAAAATTGACATGAGTCATGCTTCAGCCGGAATCTATGTATATCGACTTAAAAACTTTTCGAATAAAATAGTAAAGACCGGAAAGATAGTAGTAGAATAATCAAGTATTCATTGCTATCCAACTCATTAATCCGATACTTTCTTTCAGAGCATCTTCGTCCACATTAAAGATGGAAGTGTGCAGACCCGCAGTAATTCCTTTCTTTTTGTTGCCCACCCCTAAGCGATAAAAACAGGCCGGCACCTGATGGGTATAATAGGCAAAATCCTCGCTCCCCATGCGCGATGGAATATCCAACACCTGTTTCGGGCCCAGATAGGCTTTGGCCTGTTCCTTAGCCAGCATTGTCGTTTCAGTATGATTCACCAGCACGGGATAGCCCTTCAGGATATGAACATCTACATGCGTAAGGTATTTCTCGGTAACACGTTCGCACAAAAAAGCAATCTGCTGATGTACTTGCAGGCGCATCGATTCATCAAAGCAGCGAAGCGTGCCGGCTATTTCCACTTTGTCGGGCACTACATTAGTGGCGCCTTTGCCTTCTATTTTGCCAAACGAGAGCACCATCGGAACCTGTGGATTGGAGAGCATCCGTAGCTCCAACAATATTTCTGCGGCAATGAGCAAAGGGTTTTTAATTTCTTCTATGCGCGCAGCATGACCACCTTTGCCATGCACTGTAAGGTAAATTTCATCGCTGCTGGCCATAAACTTGCCCGGGCAAAACCCAAAAAGCCCGGCCTCTATCTCAGGCGACACATGCAAGCCAAAGATCTTGTCAACCTTCGGATTTTCTAACACACCTGCGTGAATCATGGCCTCGGCACCGCTTGGAATTTTTTCTTCGCTGGGCTGAAAAATAAATTTGATAGTGCCTTCCAGTTCACTGCGCAGTTCGGAGAGTATCATCGCTACGCCCAGCAGATTGGCAGTGTGCACATCGTGCCCACAGGCATGCATGACCCCTTTGTTTTGCGAGCAATAGTCGACCTCGTTTTCTTCGGTAATGGGTAAGGCATCCATATCGGCCCGGAGGGCCAGGCACCGGGCCTCCGGATTTTTTCCTTTCAATAAACCCACCACACCATTTTTGGCGATGCGGGTTTGCACATCAATGCCGCAGCGCATCAGCTCCTGAGCTACCAGTTTAGATGTTTCGGTTTCGGCCCAACTCAATTCCGGATGAGCGTGCAGTTGCCTGCGCAAGGTGATTACACGCGGAAAGTATTTTTCAGAAAGCTGTTGAATCCTTTGTTGGAGCATAGAAGAATCTCAGGCCGGTTTACAGGCCGGCACCAGAGTGCCTTTTACATACCCAAAATCGGATACTTCGTTCAACCACACGGTTTGCAGGGTGTTTACCAAGCTCTCTTCATACGGCACCGCTGCTTTGATATAGTTATCGGTGAAGCCATACATCATGCCTCCGTCATTTTCGGCTTCGAACAATACGCTGCGCTCGGTGTTCGTGTGTGCTTCGTAGAACTGGCGTTTCTTTTTCTCGGAGAGGATGCGTAGCATTTTGTTTCGCTCTTTACGCTCGGCCACCGGCACCACCGGTTGTATGTTTAGGGCGCGGGTATTGGCGCGTTCGCTGTAGGTAAACACATGCAGATAAGAAATATCCAACTCGTTGAGGAATTGATACGTTTCCAAAAACTGCTCGTGCGTTTCGCCCGGAAAGCCCACAATCACATCCACCCCAATGCAGGCGTGCGGCATAGCAGCCTTAATTTTGGTCACGCGCTCGGCATACAACCTTGTGAGATACTTTCTGCGCATAAGCTTCAGAATTTTATCGGAGCCGGATTGCAACGGAATATGAAAGTGAGGCTGAAAGCTTCGGCTGCCAGCCACAAAGTCAATAATTTCGTTGGTTAGCAAGTTGGGTTCTATAGACGAAATACGAAAACGCTCCACACTGGTTACTGTATCCAGTTGCTGAATGAGTTGAAAGAAATTTTCATCGGTGCGCTCGTTGCCATCGGGTGTTTTTCCATAGTCGCCAATATTTACCCCGGTGAGCACCACTTCTTTAACCCCGGTAGCGGCTACTTTCTGTGCAACTGCCAAGGTCTGCGCTATAGAGTGACTCCTGCTTTTGCCTCGCGCCATAGGAATAGTGCAAAAAGAGCAGAAATAATCGCAGCCGTCCTGTACCTTTAGAAAGCTTCGGGTGCGCTCGCCATGTGAGAAGGCATCGGAATAAAAACCTACTTCCTCTATATTGCCGGAGATCACTACAGCCGCTTCGCTTTGCTCCATGGCTTCCAGATGTTCATGTATCTTAAATTTTTCGCTGGCTCCCAGCACCATATTTACCCCGGCAATGGAGGCTATCTCTTGCGGTTTTAGCTGCGCATAGCAGCCAATGACTACCACTTTGGCATCGGGGTTGGTCCGCTTGGCAGTTCGCACGATTTGGCGCGTTTCTTTATCGGCATTTTGCGTTACCGAGCAGGTATTAATGATGTAGAAATCAGCCGCATCACTGAACTCCACTTTTTGAAAGCCCTGTTCGGTAAGTATGCGTCCAATAGCCGATGTCTCCGAAAAATTGAGTTTGCAACCCAAGGTATGTAGTGCAAACTTTCTGTTATAAAACATGGGGCGAATTTATTCTTAATTGCCCGAATTGGTAAAGCGTAGCCCTTGTTGCCTATTTATTCGTGCAATCAACAACAGCCCTTGCATACATGCCGTATAAAAGCGTCAAACGGAGTCTACATTCGTTTCATGGCAAAAACGGTTCGCATAGGCGTATTTGGAGTGGGACATCTGGGCAAAATACATGTCAGGATTCTGAAAGAAATTTCCGGCTTTGAAATTGTAGGCTTCTACGACCCGGATGATAGCCAGGCTGAAAAAGCAATAGTCGAGTTTGGTATTGTCCGGTTCGATTCTCCCAAAAAACTGATTGAAGCCTGCGATGCGGTGGATATTGTTTCACCTACCACTACACACTTCAAAATTGCGCATGATGCTATTAAAAAAGCGAAGCATGTGTTTGTAGAAAAACCGCTGGCCTCCTCCGTAGACGAAGCCCACGAACTGATGCTGCTGATGGATGAGGTGCGCACCAAAGCCATGGTGGGGCACGTGGAGCGGTTTAACCCGGCAGTGCTTAGTTTGAACAAAAAGAACCTGAGGCCCATGTTTATTGAGGTGCATCGTTTGGCGGAGTTTAATCCGCGGGGCACCGATGTAAGTGTGGTGCTGGATTTAATGATACACGATATTGATATTATCCTCAGCATCGTGAAGGCCAATGTGAAAAAGATAAGCGCCAGCGGAGTGGCTATTTTGAGCAAGAGCCCGGATATTGCCAATGCACGCATAGAGTTTGACAACGGCTGTGTGGCGAACATAACCGCTAGCAGGGTATCGGTGAAAAACATGCGCAAGATGCGGGTGTTTCAGCCCGGAGCGTATATCAGCATGGATTTTCTGAAAAAGAAAAGCGATGTATTCCGCATAGAAGATGTGGCTCCGGAAACCAACGGAGAAACCCAGCACTTTGAAATTGCCCTGCCAGATTCTTCCAAAAAATACATCACCTACGAAACAGCCGAAAAAAAGGATGTAAATGCCATTAAAATGGAATTAGAGTTGTTTCATAAATCGATTACTCAAAACAAACCGGTGCCGGTGAGTTTTGAAGATGGGTACAAAGCCATGCTGGTGGCGCAGCAAATTGTAGATAAGATTAACCAGCAGCTGGTGACCAAGCCGTAATTGCCCTTGCGGCAGTACACGAAAGCATTAAATCTGTTTTATTCGCAACAATCTATGGAACAATTTCGCGTTTGGCTGTCTATGAAATTACACTCCTGTTTTTGTGTCTTATGTATGCTGGGCTTTTTGTTGACGGGTTGTAAACCCATGCCCAACGATGGCATTCCGTTTTATCTAAATATAGATACGGCCGGCATGAAAGACGGCTCCTCGCATGGCATCACCGATGTGTGGCTGGAAACAGGTGCTACTAATTTGGGCGCGTATGAGTTGCCAGCCAATTTTCCGGTACTGGAAAAGGATGAGGTATTGTTTTTGGTTAATGCCGGAATTGAAGAGAGCGGACAATCGGGTATTCGCATCAACTATCCCTTTTATCAACCCGACACATTCTCCATTTTTGCAAAGTTAGATACCACCTACAGTTACCGCCCGTATTTCCGATACA